>CAIYQH010000120.1 GCA_903928285.1 uncultured Bacteroidales bacterium | reverse complement strand
TGAAGTTTTAAAATTTTTCATGGAATACAGGGAGGCGATTTTTATTATTATCATGTCGATATTCCTGGGGATAGAGGTGATTTCACACGTCCCGTCCGTATTGCATACCCCCCTGATGTCGGGCGCCAATGCCATCCACGGGGTGGTCATCATCGGCGCCATCATCGTAATGGGGCATGCCACCAATGTATTATCCATGATCCTCGGTTTTATCGCGGTTGTACTCGGAACTCTCAACGTTGTTGGCGGTTTCGTGGTCACTGACAGGATGCTCGAGATGTTTAAGAAAAAGAAAAAACAGCAATAACCGAAAGCTATGGAAATGATACAAACACTAACCAAAACCTTTGAATTTTCGGGTTTTCTCTCTATTCTCGAACTTTCGTATATCCTGGCTTCCGTATTATTCATCCTCGGATTAAAAAAGCTAAGTCATCCCGACACCGCCCGCAGCGGTAATCTCTGGGCAGCCGCAGGTATGGGACTGGCCATCCTCTTCACCATCCTCTTCCATAAAACAAAACTGGAAGATGGCTCCTACCAGGAGATTCACAATGTTCCGTGGATCCTTGGCGCGCTGGTCATCGGCTCGGTAGTGGGCTGGATGGCGGCAAAAAAGGTTAAAATGACAGCAATGCCGCAAATGGTCTCGCTCTTTAACGGAATGGGGGGAGCCTGTGCCGCCCTGATCTCGATGATGGAATTCCCAAGGATGCAGTCGGCGCTGGCCAGTCACCAGGCTGCTACCATGCTGAACGGGGAGGCGCTGGCCATTTTGCTGGGACTGATGATCGGCGGGGTTTCCTTCGCCGGAAGTATGATCGCCTTCGGAAAGCTGGATGAAAGGATCGGCGATTACAAAAGCCCTGTGCTGCGCTATATCAACTTATCCTTCCTGTTCATCCTGTTTGCCTTTGTCATTTTTGTTATGTTGAAAACGCCTGTTGCAGGCGAGAACTGGATGATCTATTCCCTCGCAGGACTTGCTCTTATTTACGGAGTCACCTTCGTATTGCCCATTGGCGGCGCCGATATGCCGGTAGTCATCTCCTTGCTGAACTCGTTTACAGGGGTTGCAGCCGCCATGGGTGGGTTCCTTTACAGCAACCAGGCGATGCTCACAGGGGGGATCCTGGTAGGATCTTCCGGGACTATCCTGACAATCCTGATGTGCAAGGCTATGAACCGGTCGTTGCTGAATGTCATCATCGGCGCCTTTGGCGGCAGCTCGGCTGCGGGACCAGCCTCGGGAGACAAGACGGTAAAAGAGATCTCCTTGAGCGATGCCGCGGTGCTGCTCAGCTATTCCCAGAAAGTACTGGTAGTTCCGGGCTACGGTCTTGCTGTGGCCCAGGCCCAGCATCTCTGCCATGAACTTGAGAACCTGCTGGGTTCCAAAGGTGTTGAACTCAAATATGGGATCCATCCCGTGGCAGGCCGTATGCCCGGACATATGAACGTGTTGCTGGCCGAAGCCGACGTAGCCTACGAAAAACTCCAGGAGATGGAAGATGCCAACAATGAGATGAACAATACCGACGTGGTAATCGTGGTCGGGGCAAACGACGTGGTAAATCCCGCAGCAGAGGAGGATCCCTCCAGCCCGATTTACGGAATGCCTGTGATCAAAGTATGGGAAGCCAAGAATACGATCATTATGAAACGGAGCATGGCCAAAGGCTATGCCGCCATCGAAAACAACCTGTTCTTTATGCCCAAATCGAGGATGCTGTTTGGCGATGCCAAGGCAACCCTGCAAAAACTTGTGAGTGAAATAAAGAACCTTTAATCACGATAAGAAATTAATAATCAAAAAAAAAGCTCCGGGGTTCCGGAGCTTTTTTTATGATTCATAAAGGATTATTTCTTACCTTTTTTGGCAGGTTTTTCAGCTTTGGCAGCTTTGGCAGGTTTGGCAGGTTTAAATAATTTCGGAAATTTCTTCACGGAATCAGCATGTGCAATG
>CAIYQH010000119.1 GCA_903928285.1 uncultured Bacteroidales bacterium | reverse complement strand
GCATCCTTCTTCATATTTTCATAGAAATTCTCCACCTCATGCTGGTTGAGCCCTTCATAAAAATTTGAGGCAGACCCCAATACCATATCTGTGGTGGGGTCGAGACTGACCCTTTTCGCCGCAATATCGGGACTGAAGATAACAGGTGAGATCATGGCTACGAACTGATCCACCGTCTGGCCTTTGGCTAATGGCAGTAACGCAGGCTTAGTCCCCTTAACGAGTGCGGCAAAATATTCCTGTGTAATTTCCGGGAAAAACTTGTCGGTCGAATAATGATGATGGATGCCATTGCAGAACCAGACCCGTTTGAGGTAAACTGTGAATTTTTCAAAATCGGCGCTTTTGCGGTCGCCCTTATAATCCTGGTAGATGGCCTCCAGCGTTTTCCGGATCAGCAGGTTCAACTTAAAGTTCTGGTCGTAAGTGATATCGCGGCCGCAAAGCGCCGCCTGGCTCAGGTAATATACCAGCTCCTTCTGTTTCAGCGTCAGGCTCTCAAAACCCGGCACCTGGTAACGAAGGATTTTGGCATCGGCGAATTGCTCCGTCAGGAATTTGAATTTCTCTTTTCCTTTTTCAGCGGGAGCTTTTCCCTGGCTGTTGCAGGTATAGGATACTATGATAGTTGACATGATCAATAGGGTTCTGATTTTGTTCATAATTAAAAGGTTTAACAACATTCAATTAGTAGTCATGCTGACCGATTTCAGTTATTTTTCGGCTTTTCATAAGAATACTGTTCCCATGAGCAATTAAATTAACCACAAAGATCACAATGATTTACACAAAGTTCACAATGAATTTCATTGTGTTCATTGTGCCTTCTTTGTGTCATGGTGGTAAAATTTTGTTTCGGTGTTCACATTAAACAAGTTCACAATATAGTCGTTAGAAATTCACCGGCAGACTTTCATCTCCTTAACCATTGAGGCGAAGTTACACGACATTCCGGATCTCCGTTCCTTCGAAAACCGGGACAACCCGGGTCGAATCCAGTATGAAGGAATAGGGAATAATATCATCGAGTCCCAGTTTTTTAAGCCGGTGGCGATGGGCCGCCTTTTCAATATAGGCCAGGAGATCTGGTTGTGCCACCTTCCACAGGTCAAGCGAGGCCTGCGCCGAATCGCACTTTGTTTCAAATCCACTGGTATCCAGCAGGCAGCGGGTCAGGGCCCCTGCAAAAAGGGCATCTTCCAGGCAAAATTTGTTCTTCCAGCCCGAACAGAGGATCACCACATTTTTATTTTCGGCGACAAGCCACCGGGTAAGGGCCGTCAGGTTCACAAAAGCCCCGATGGCGATTTTTTCTGCGCTGCGGGCTATATCGAGCGCACGTGTACCATTGGTAGTAAAATAAACCAGCGTTTTGCAACTAACGGCTTCTTTCGAAAAATTGAATGCTGAATTGCCGAAATCGGCAAAATCGAGTTTTTTCCCATCCTGTTCCGATGCCACCAGGAAACCTTTGTTTTTCATCTCCTTCGCCTCCTCCAGGGTTGCAACAGGGATGATATTCTTCACCCCGTTGGCAAAGGCGGCGCAGATGGAGGTGGTAGCACGGAGGATATCGGCAAGCACCACGATAAAATTCTCACGGGTTGCAATCTCTGAAAACAGTTTCGGTGTGAAACATACTTCAACGGAACGGAGGTTATTCGAGCTTTCCGCCATGTGGATCAATAGAAAATTATTTCACATCTGGGATGGAGCAGCTTCAGCTTGTCAACCCGTTTCTGAGAGACCTTGGTGTTGAACATCTTGACAGATTCGAGTTTTGACATGCCATCGAGTACGTCGACATTGCCCACGCGTGAGTTATAGAATTCAAGCACCTTCATATTGACCAGTTTCTGCAGGTATTTCAGGTTTTTGATCTGGGTTCCGCTGAATTTCAGCACCTCCAGGCGCATCATGTTCTGGATGGGTTCGAGTTCCTCCACCTGGGTGTTGGAAAAATCAAGTTCTTTCAGGTTCGGCAAGCTGGTCACAGGGCCCAGGTCGCTGACAGGGTTCTTGGGAAAGCGCAGGGCCACCAGATGGGGCATCCTCGATACAGGGTCAAGTTTTGAAACAGAGGTGCCCGAAAACTGAAGTTCGGTCATCCGGGTGAGGTGCAGCAGCGGCGCCAGGTCGGTGATCTGGAAATTTTCGGAGATGTCGATTTTGTTAAGCCCCGCTATCTGCTGAAGCTGGATATTATCGGGGTTCCCCTTCAGGCTGACCTGTTGAAGCAATACATCCTTCCATGCAGGGCTCAGGTTCTTCCACCATTCCTTGTTGTCGAAGGTTTGAAACAGGAGGATGCATTCGGGATTGTTCACGGCAAACTTATCGGCCTCTTTGGCCACCACACCCGTGTTGTCGGCAAAGACGAAACGGAGCGCCTTGAGCCCGTAGAGCGGACTAAGGTCGGCTGCTGCGGAATTGTCGAGATTGAGCGTTTCAAGACTGGCAAGTCCGCTGAGGGGATGGAGATCGGCAACCTTAGTATTGGAGGCATTGATGGTCTGCAGCTCACTCAGCTCTGCAACTGGTGCAAAGGAGGTGATACCGGTGCTCTGGCACTGGAGAACTCTCAGCAGGATCAGTTTTCGCAGCGGTTCCAGCGAAGTGATGGATATCCTTCCGGTGATGTTGATACTATCAAGGAGGATCAGCTTGTGCAGTTGTTCAGCCGAAGGAGGATTGTCGAGGGTTGCATAAAACCGGAAGATGTTCTGCCATTCCTGCGACATCCCTTTCCACCAGTCGGTCAGCTCTTTGGTAGCATAAACCAGGGATGCTTCCGGGTGACTCTTGAGAAAATGGAGCGCCTCTTTCTGGGTGATCCCTGAATTGTTGCAATAAACGCGTTCGAGGCCGTGCAGGTTATCGAGCGGGGCAAGACTGCTGACACGCGTACTGTCGCTGATCAGCATATGCAGGTTTGTCATCCCTTTCAACGGCTCCAGATTATCAATCTGGGTGGAGGAGATATTCAGCATTTCAAGGTTGGTCAGTCCGGTAACGGGGGCCAGGTCCTTGATCCGGGTATGGTTCAACCGCAGGTCCTTGATGGAGGTAAGATCCTTCACGGCAACGAGTGATGTTACCTGGGTGCCGCTGATATCCAGGAGGGTGAGTGACTGGAAGGCGGGGATAACCGAAAGGTCGCCGATGGGTGTTCCCTTCATCCTGAGCTGGTTAAGCAGGAGACAGTAGCGCAGCGGATCCAGGATTTTCACTGCAGTATTGGAGATGTCGAGGATCTCGAGCTTGTTCAGGTTCCTCAGCGGCATCAGGTCGGTAACAGGGCAACCTGCAAGGCTGACACTTTTCAGGTTCGACAGTTTGTTCAGCGGTTCCAGTGCGGTAATGGTTTTATTTCCCGAAAGGTCAACCGATGTTGAATGGATGATCTGCGCAAGGTATTTATAGAATTCCGATCCAAGGATGGGGCTTGGCTTGCCGGCAATCATGGCCAGTGAGTCGTTAAAGCTGTCGATCTGCGACATCGGCATGGTTCCCTCCAGTGCCATATCCTTCGAAAGGATCACCTTCCAATCGTGTGAAAGACCGTTCCACCAATTCCTCAGATCATCCTTTTCATTCAGTTTCGTGGTATAAACACTGATGACCTTGAGCTGTTGTTTTACCGAGTCGAAGTTCATCTCGATATAGCGCACCTTGTTCGAATTTACCGAATCGCCGTTGATGGTAACCCCCCTGAGGTTGCGGTTTGCCGTAACCCTGAAGTAGGTAAGTCCGGTCTGGCTGGCCTCCACGCTGATATCCTGCACCGAATAGCCGAAAACAGCGCTTTTAAAGAAGAAGCTCACATCGCTCAGGTAGGCTGGAATATCCTTATAGAGCGGAACCAGGCGGTTTTCGTCGAGGTCGTCTTCAACCTGCACCTTTTCATCCCAGCACCATTTCAGGTAGCTCCGGGAGAGTATGGTCTGTTTTTCGTTCACACTGTTGCGAGGGTCGGCCAGAAAATTGAGCGAGCTTTCAAAAAACTTCACCAAAGGCGTGACCTGTAGCTTAAAGGTATCGATCTTGCTGGCCTCCATCATGCCTGCTTTTGAGTTCGGCGTAACAGTCTTGGGGCCCGGGGCTGCCTTCTTCTGTGCTGCCGTGCCTGCCTTCTTCTGCGGCGTCTTCGCAGCAGCCGCAGGTTTCTTTGTATTGACAGTTTTATTCTGTGCATTCACCGGGAGGATCCCGATACCAAAAGCCAGCAGAAAAAGGATAAAGATCTTCCTCATAAGGATTTAATTAATATGGGTATAATGGCGCAAAAGATCCCTCTTTTCCTTGTCATTAAGTCGAAGGATATTGGATATCAGCCATCCTGAATTTGCCTCGTTGCGGTTGAAATAGGATATCTCGAAATACCAGTTGGGCACCTGGAATACGTGGAATTTCACGTTATTCACCGAGACAAAGGTAAGATTCCCGTTTTTCATCTCCATCACAAACAGGCCTGTCATATCGGGCTGGTATTCGCGTTCAAAATAATAATCAAGGGTTTCAGGTTCCTTGAAAACCTTGTGCAGATTCATGAAATCGAGCTCATGACTCATCGGATGGATGAAATATTGCAGGTTGACGGTATCGTTCAGGTGGGTGAACCATGAATTGAACTTGTCAAAATAGACATTTGAAATCACCCACTTATAACCCTTCAGCTGCTTTTCGATTTTGAGATAAAGGATAATATTGACCTTCTCCTTCCTATACATAAAACTCGTGGCGACTTCGGCAAACCATCCCTTTGAATAAAAGTCGAGCAATGCGGGAGTTTTTTTGTTCAGCGCCTCATCGATAAAGACAAACCTGGTATCGGATGTGATCTTAGGGTTGGAATTATCAAAGAGGATATTCAGATACTTTTTCCGGGTTTTGACATCACGGAAGGCAGGATCACCCTGGTAAAGGCGTTTGCCTTTCACATCCTCTTCGCCGTTAAAGCGCAGAAAAAACTGGTTGACCTGCTTGGTCTGAGCGTAGAACACCGACTCATCGCCGGTAAGGGAACCAATCGATCCCTGTGAGTAACCG
>CAIYQH010000118.1 GCA_903928285.1 uncultured Bacteroidales bacterium | reverse complement strand
TCCGCGCAATGGCAAAAAGAGATTGAGGCGAAGTTTGCCGAAGTCGACAAGATGTACAAGGATTATCAGACCCAGTCGGTTTTGCTTCCCGATGATATGAAAAAGAAAAAGGAACAGGAAATTGTCGAGAAGGAGAAGGATGCCAAGAACCTTCAGCGTACCCGGTTTGGAAAAGACGGGGATCTGTTCAAAAAGCGCCAGGAACTGGTTAAACCCATCCAGGAGAAGGTCTACAATGCCATCCAGGAACTCTCCACCAACAACAACTATGCAGTAGTTTTTGACAAGGGTGGCAGCCTGACCATGATGTATGCCAACCCCAAATACGACATCAGTGACGATGTTCTTGATAACCTGGGAGCCAATATGAATAACCGTAAAGGAAAAAATAAGCCAGGCGCCGCACCGGCATCATCCCCGAAGCCGGGGAATACCGGTGGCGGAATCACGCCGGGATCGGATGGCGGAATAAATCCCGGAACCAAGGGGGGAAGTGAAACCAGGCAACCGAAGAAATAAAAAAAAATCTTAATTTTGCACCACCATATCGTAGTATAAACCTTTAATTATTGAAAATGAAAAAATTAGCTAAGCTTTTTGCCATTGTTGTATTGATCATTGGTTGTTCGTTTGCATCGCATGCTCAGAATCCGATCAAGATTGGACATATTGATTTTAACACACTGTTGGCTGCCATGCCGGGGATTGATTCCGTTAAGATCAAACTTCAGAGCTACCAGAAAACCCTTACCGACCAGATGGATGCTATGAAAGCTGAATTTGAGAGTAAATACCTTGATTATCAATCACAGGCTTCCAGCATGTCGGATTTGATTAAACAAACAAAAGAGAAGGAATTGTCTGATCTTCAGGGTCGTATTGATGCTTTTCAACAGAAAGCCAGTACCGATCTTCAGGCAAAACAGCAGGAATTAGTTGCGCCTTTTATTGAAAAGGCAAAAGCAGCCATTAAAGAGGTTGCCAAGGAGAATAAATATACCTATGTCCTGAATGCCATCGAAGATGTGGTCATTTACAAAGATGAGGCAGATAATGTAATGCCGTTGGTTAAGAAAAAGCTTGGTATCCAGTAATTGGATTTTTATCGAATTCAGGCCGGTATTTGAAGGAGTACCGGCTTTTTTTATAAGTTTACATTACTTTTGAGAATTGATCATGACGATAAATCCTGTCCTATGAAGAAGCATTACAATCGCAGGGATTTTATACGTACGGTGGCTGTTACCGGAGCCGGGCTGATGGTGGGAGATGAACTGCTCGGTTCAATCCTGCCTGATGAACATGAAGGTCCTCACCATTCTATTCCCGTTGCCCGGGCGATGGATAAAGTCAGGATCGGCTATGTCGGCGTTGGTCTTCAGGGTACCTCGCATGTTGAAAATTTGCTAAAAATCAGGGGAGCCCAAATTGTGGCCGTGTGCGATATCGTCGAGAACCGTGTCAGGCGGGCACAGGATATGGTCGAAAAAGCAGGGTTCACCTGTCCGGCAGGCTATTCGAACGGGGAAACAGATTGGCAGCACCTGTGCGAACGCCCTGATGTTGACCTGGTTTATACTGCAACGCCATGGCAGTGGCATGTGCCTGTTTGCCTGTTTGCCATGAACCATGGGAAACACGTGGCAACGGAAGTCCCGGCAGCCCTTTCGGTTGACGATTGCTGGAAACTCGTGGAGACCTCCGAGAAAACCGGCAGGTATTGCATCATGATGGAAAACTGCAACTACGATAAAGTGGAAATGCTGATCCTGAACATGGTAAAAAAGGGACTGTTCGGGGAGCTCCTTCATGCTGAATGCGGTTACCTGCACGATCTGCGCCCGGTCAAACATGATATGCAGGGAGAGGGTGTCTGGCGGCGCGATTTTTCAATGTATCATAACGGTGATCTATACCCCACGCATGGTTTGGGCCCGATTATGCAATGTATGGACATCAACCGTGGGAATTATTTTGATTATCTTGTTTCAGTCGGTTCCAAAACCCGGGGGTTGCATAATTATGCCATGGATAAGTTTGGCGCCGGAAGTCCGCAAGCCAAAGAAAAGTTTATCCTCAGTGATGTGGTCACTACGGTAATCAAAACCATGAACGGTGAAACGATCGTTGTCACCCACGATACCAGTTCCCCAAGACCTTACAGCAGGAACATCATGGTACAGGGAACAAAAGGACTGATCAGGAAATACCCGGATCCTAAAATATATATTGAAGGGTTAAGTAAAACGGATGATAAGTGGGAACCGATTGACGAATACCTTAAAAAATACGAACATCCCATCTGGGAAGAGCTTGAGAGCGCCAGTAGGGGCGCCGGCCACGGCGGGATGGATTTTATTGAGGATTACAGGT
>CAIYQH010000117.1 GCA_903928285.1 uncultured Bacteroidales bacterium | reverse complement strand
GTCGCCATTGTCGTTTTGTAAAGTTGCCAGTGAAAATGAAAAATGTTGCCAGTACAAAGGTACGCACTGGCAACATTGTGGCCAAAGTTGCCAGTAAAAGTTATGAACAGGGGGTAATTTGGTGTAACGTGCTGTAAAAGAAAAACCGCCTGGAGCGGCGGTTTTCATTGATTTCCCTTGATTTTCAAGGATTCTGTTGTGGGATGTGAGGGAGTCGAACCCACGACCCCCGCCCTGTCAAGGCGATGCTCTAAACCAACTGAGCTAACATCCCATGGGGGTGCAAAGATATCAAATCTTTCTGAAATCCAGCAGTCATCCTGAAAATTTTAAACACCGGGGGCGAATCCGCTCGTCGACAACGGTTCATGCGTTACTTCTGATGCGCTCCGCGTCACGCGTTCCGGTAAATCCCCAGGATCTCCCCGTAATAGACCATATGGAAATCGCTCAGTGGGTAATTGCGTTTGATAATGGCCGGGTCGAGGGTTGCGGGGTCGAGGCGGTGCTTGTGAACGATGCGGCATTCAAAATGGATCTCCGATTCGGCTATGAAATTGGAATCTGATTTCAACCCCTTCTCCGGGTGAAGATCACACAGCTTTATCTTATCAGTATCCCGGCCCGAACGGGTGCCGCAGATGGCCAGCGTCTTTGCGTAGCGGTCGGGAAGCACACATACCGAAAAATCGCGCGCGGACTCCATCAGGCCAAAGGTATAACGGGTGGGCCTGATCAGCACGGTGATGATCTGCCTGTGCCAGATATAACCCAGGGTTCCCCAGCCAATGGTTATCGGGTTCGGCGGGTCGCCGGCAACCACCAGGATGCCCTCCCCGTCGAGTTTGTCGAGTGTTTCGCGAAATACATCGAAAAAATCGGTCTCTCTTCTCATAATTGGCTATTTTTGAACTTCAAAATTAACCCTTTCACCAACCCGCCGTACCATGAACCATCGAATTTTCAATATTCTTTTCCCGGTCGTCCTTGCCACGCTGCAGATTTCTGGATTTGCCCAGACCGACCGGAAATCCATCACCCTTGAGGATATCTACAAGGCCAGGAAATTCTCCTCAAAGGGAGTCGCCCGCCTGCAGTCGATGAACGACGGGGATCATTACTGCCAACTGAAAAAAGACAGCCTCAACACCTATGAATACGCCACCGGCAACTATGCCGGCACCATCGTGACCTCGAAACAGCTTATCCCGGCCGGCGATACGGTGCCCATCGAAATGGGCAGCTTTGAGTTCAGCGGCGATGAATCGAAGATCCTCTTTGCCACCGATGATGAGGCGATCTACCGCAGGTCGTCCAAGGCAAACTATTATATTTATGATCTCAAAACCGGCAAACTGGTTCCCCTCTCCAAAAACGGGAAACAGCGGCTGGCCACCTTTTCGCCCGACGGTATGAAAGTCGCCTTTGTCAGGGATAACAATATCTTTATCGCGGATATAGCCGCTGCCATGACCAATGGAGGCCCCGTGACCGAAAAGCAGATCACCCCCGACGGCAAGGTCAATGAGATCATCAACGGTGCCACCGACTGGGTTTACGAGGAGGAATTCGAGTTCTCGAAGGCCTATAGCTGGTCGCCCGACGGGAAAAAGATCGCCTTTTACCGTTTCGACGAGCGTAAGGTGAAGGAATACCAGCTCACCTATTACGGCGACCTCTACCCCGAGCAATACAAATACAAATATCCCAAGGCAGGGGAGGACAATTCGGTCATTGCCATCAATCTGTATGAGCTGGCCTCCGGTAAAACCACCCCTGTGGATATCGGCCAGGAGACCGATATCTATATCCCGCGCATCCGGTGGACCGAAGATCCCGGCACTCTTGCCCTCTATCGCATGAACCGCCACCAGAACAAGCTGGAGCTGATGCTGGCCGATGCCGCCAATGGGCATACCCGCATCATTTATACAGAGGAGAACAAATACTATATCGAAATCGACGACCACTGGCATTTCCTGAAGAACAACAGGGAGTTCCTGCTTACCAGCGAGCGCGACGGGTACCGCCATATCTACCTGTACGATATGAATGGCAAACTGGTCCGACAGCTAACCTCCGGCAAATGGGAGGTGGCCGATGTGCTCGGCGTGGACGAGAAGAACGGCCTGGTTTATTACTCCTGCACCCGGACCTCCCCGATGGACAAGGATATCTGCATGGTGAGCCTCGACGGCACAAAGACAGTGAAACTGAACAAACGCACAGGCGCCAACTCCTTCGATTTCAACAAAACCTTTACCTACTATACAGGCAAATGGTCCGACATCAACACTCCGCCTTACAGCGCCGTTTACAGTGCCGATGGCAGCGAGGTGAGGATGCTGCAGGATAATACCAAACTCAGGGAGATCATGCCGCAGTACCAGTTCAGCAAGGCTGAATTCTTTTCCTTTAAAACCGAGGATGGCCTGGATTTGAATGGCTGGATGCTGAAACCGCCCGATTTCGATCCTGCAAAAAAATACCCGGTTCTTTTTACCATTTACGGCGGTCCCGGTTCGCAAAGCGTCAACAACAGCTGGGGTTCCGTATCTTCATGGCACCAGCTGTGGGCGCAGCACGGCATCATCGTCGTTTCGGTCGATAACCGCGGCACGGGCGGCAGGGGCGAGGAGTTCAAAAAATGCACCTACCTGCAGCTCGGCAAATATGAAACCTCCGACCAGATCGAAGCGGCAAAGTACCTGGGAACCCTGGTCTTTGTCGACAAGGCCAGAATCGGCATGTGGGGCTGGAGCTTCGGCGGCTACCTGACGCTCTCGTGCCTTACAAATGGGGCCGACTATTTCAGCTTTGGCATTGCCGTGGCCCCGGTGACCAACTGGAAATATTACGACAACATCTACACCGAGCGGTTCATGCGCACGCCGAAGGAAAACAAGGATGGCTACGAGGATAACTCACCCGTGAACCATGCCGCCAAACTCAAGGGGAAACTGCTGATGATCTGCGGAATGGCCGATGACAATGTTCACCCGCAGAACGCCTATGATATGGTCACAGCGCTGGTTGGTGCCGACAAGCAGTTTGAATCGCAGTTCTACCCCAACAGCAACCACGGTATCTATACCGGAAAAAACACCACCTGGCACCTCTACAAACGGATGACCGATTATATCTTCGGTAACCTGTAGGAAAAGGTTCCCGCCTGTTCTTCCCGGTACTTTTATTGAACCGGGAGCATAAAAAACCATAAATCGGCGCTTCCTGCCGATGTAAATGTTTGGAAATTCGGAATTAGTGTTGTAATTTTGCAACCCTCAAAAAAACAATTAGTATTCACATTAACAAGAAAGCGAAGGAAAAGCATGATTATCGTACCTGTTAAAGAAGGCGAAAGTATTGACAGATCTTTGAAAAAACTGAAAAGAAAGTTCGAGAAAACCGGTGTCGTAAAAGAACTCCGTGAACGCCAGAAGTTTACCAAACCTTCAATCAAGCACAGAGAGGCAGTCAACAAAGCGATTTACATTCAGCATCTGCAGGACGCCGAAGCCGCAAAGTAACAGCTGATATTTTTCATAGGAAGAAATTTTGATTCAGGTAAAAATCATCGTATCTTTACGGGTGATTTGTTATCGGCTCGATTTTCTGTTACTTTTTGAATAACTGGTGAAGGAACGCTTTCTTGCATATATTCAGTTCGAAAAACGGTATTCTTCCAACACCGTAACCGCCTACCAAACAGACCTGGATCAGTTTTTCGACTATCTGCAGCTGCAATACAACATTACAGACATTCTGGAGGTGAACCATCCGGTGATTAGGTCATGGCTTATTTACCTGATGGATCATCAGGTTGGCGCCAGGTCTGTAAACCGCAAGCTCACCACCCTCAAGTCGTTTTACCGGTTCCTGATCCGGGAGGGGGTGGTCGGAGAAAGTCCCATGCGCAAGATCACCTCCCCCAAAATTTCAAAGCGGTTACCGGTATTTGTTGACAGGGATAAAATGGAGAAGCTCCTTGAAAAAGTCACCTTTGAGGAGGGTTATCCCGGGTTGCGCAACAGGCTGATCGTGGAGATGTTTTACGGAACCGGGATGCGTTTGTCGGAGCTGACCGGCCTGAAAGAAACAGACCTTGATTTTCACCATGGTACCATAAAGATGCTGGGAAAACGAAATAAAGAGCGTTTGATTCCGTTCAGTAAGAAATTTGAATTGCAGTTGAATACCTATATAGCGGAGAAGCACAGACTGTTCGGCGATACCGGCGGACTTTTCCTCACCGATAAGGGAAATGGGATCTACCCCAGGATGGTTTACCGTATCGTTACACGGTACCTGGGCATGGTGACCACAATGGAAAAGAAGAGTCCGCATGTATTACGCCACAGTTTTGCAACCCACATGCTGGATAACGGCGCTGAACTGAACGCGGTGAAAGAGCTCCTGGGGCATGCCAGTCTTTCGGCCACCCAGGTTTATACCCACAACACGATTGAAAAATTGAAGAGAATCTACAAACAAGCCCATCCAAAGGCATAAAAAAGGAGGTCTGAATGAATGTTAAAATCAATTCTGTACATTTCAAGGCTGACAAGAAGTTGGAAGCTTTTATCAATGAGAAACTTGAAAAGTTACACATCTTCTTTGAAGGTGTCATTGGCAGTGAAGTGATCTTAAAAACTGAAAATACCGATACCAGGGAGAACAAGATTGCAGAGGTTCGCCTGGTCATCAAGGGATATGATCTTTTTGCCAAGAAAGAGGCAACGACCTTTGAAGCTGCTATTGACCTTGCCGCAGAAGC
>CAIYQH010000116.1 GCA_903928285.1 uncultured Bacteroidales bacterium | reverse complement strand
CCCTTTATCCGCGCCATAGGAAACTTCCTTCCTCCGGGGAACAGCTCCTACTCATTCAACTCCCTGGCCCGCCAGATCCCGAATCCCTGGTACGATCAGCGGTATGATTTTTTATATGATTGGATAAACAAGATCAGGATGCCGGATGGTTCACTGCCCGCCATTCATGACTGCCAGGTGGGTTTTGGAACCACGATAACGGCCTTATCGGGAAAGCAGGCTTTTAACCTTACAAACCCCGGGTTTACCCCTGATGATCCCTTTATCCGCACCCAGTATATTGCAGCGAACGTTGGACATGGTGCGATCAC
This sequence comes from uncultured Bacteroidales bacterium, assembly GCA_903928285.1. Lineage (GTDB taxonomy): Bacteria > Bacteroidota > Bacteroidia > Bacteroidales > FEN-979 > CAIVAT01. The sequence goes on along the minus strand of CAIYQH010000116.1, from coordinate 1,312 downwards.
CGACAGCCTGTTCCAGCCATTGCCTGAGGCAGGCAGTCTGGTATTCCGTTCATCATGGGGTACAGGCGCCATTTATATGCATTTCATTGCACAGCATGGCATCGCACTAACAGGCGCCAAGTCGCACCACCAGGGAGACGCCGGCAGTTTTTCCATGTTCGCAGGCGGTCAGTTGCTTGCACTGGATCCCGGGTATCCCGGGGCAGCCCAGAGCAGTGTTGAGAACAAACCCACCGACCACAACCTGGTCCTGGTTAACGGGAACGGGCCTAACCCGCCAAATGGCGAATTTGTGAATACCGCAACGAATACCGCCTATATTGAAAACTGTTTCAGCACTTCCCTCCTCGATTATGGTGAAATCAGAACCTCCTATTTCGGCGCAAGTATCACCCGTAAGACCCTGTTTATCAATCACAGGTATTTCATGCTTGGTGATTTCATCACCTCTACAGCAACCAACGACTATACGTTCCAGCTTCATGGCAACGGGCTTGCAGGCGCTTTGCCCTCCGCAGCGACAGGAGCTTTTTATCCGGATTTTACCAATTCACGATTTTCATACCAGCGTGATTCCGTTCACCTTTTCGCGATGGTTCAGAATGACCATGCCCCGGCTGAATTTACCACGGCAACCGATTCACTGGCGATTGACAATAGTTACCGGCATTATACCAAAACGCAGGTCACCGTTAAAAACGCCGGTAACATGCTTTTTCTTACAGCGCTGTATCCCTGGGTACAATCTCACCCGGTTGTCACGACCATGGGAGCCTGGTACGGTGCGGTTGGCAACCGGATCAGTGACAGTCTGCAGGTCGGATATTTTTTCGCACAATACAACGCTCTTCCAGTGTCGTTACCTGCCATAGCAACCGGGCTGCAGGATTCTCTCAGATACAACGGGAACCTCAACCTGTTTATCACCCATTATGACGGATCATTTTCCGGTGCCTTCATCCAAAACGGGGATTCACTGGTTTACGGTAAACAGCCAATAATCGGTATCAATCATAAACTGGATGTGGCTTTTGAAAAAACAGCCGACGGAGCTTATACCGGCTTTGTTTCAGGTGCAGGAATTGTTGCGTTGTTTTCAGATCGTGCCCTGAAAGTGGTATTCGGACTGGTGACCTCCATTTCCTATGATGCTGCCAGGCACCTCAATACGGTTACCTTTTCAGGCAAGGGAAACTTCAGACTGGAGGCGGCGAATGGCCTGGCTGAAACGCCTGGTATTCCTGGGATAACAATGGCTGCATATCCGAATCCTGCGCCAAAAGGGGAGTTCGTCATCAACATTGATTCGCCT
>CAIYQH010000115.1 GCA_903928285.1 uncultured Bacteroidales bacterium | reverse complement strand
TAAAAAACCAAGGAGCAGAGCATGTTGTTGACATATGTGTCGGCGGAAGAACATACGCAGCCGTTGGTTTATATTCACCGCCTTGGCAAATAAAATCAGACGCATAATTAACCGCCTGACCATTAGCAAACACGGTGATGGTGACTTTTAAATTTCCGGGGTTGGAAAAAGGAAATGTAATACCAGTGTGGACATCATATCCGCCGGTATTATCGAGCATTATTGTCGTTCCGGCTTCTGTATCAATAACAGTGCCGTTGTTGTCGCTATTGACGGTGTAACTCACCTGGGCATTGGCAGCGCCGGTAATCTTCGCCGATATAATGTACTCGGCGCTGGCTGTACAAGCTTGCGCACCCTGTTGCATTTCAATCTGCTGGATTTTCACGTTGGGTTTTTGGTTGCCGCCATTATTTGCGCCAGGCACAAAAATCTGAACATAAAAATTTTTACCAGTTGTGCCTGTGACATAAGTAAGCATTATGTTCTGGTTGTTGGCGGAATTTATAATTTGCCAGTTTTGGGTAAATGTTCCCCCATGATCGGGCGCTTGCATATCCAGAACAACGGATATCGTCTCCCCCGCTGCGACTGTTGTTTTCTTCGGGTTGGAATAAATATCCATTCGATATGCAGGTGACTGCCCGCCGCTTAACATGGTGTCGCCCGGCGCATTTGCTACGGTAAGCATCAAAGTGCTTGCATCCCAGGAACAAGTTCCACTGTTTTTAAATGTCCATGTTTTCTTGAATGCTTCGCCTGGCTTGAATTGCTGCCCATCCAGCGGATTTTCGCTCACCAGCGTTGCTCCATACGTACAACCTGTTGTGGCTATTGGCTGGGCAGGCGGCGCAGCCTGAGTGGCAAGCGATTGCGGATTGTTTTGAGCAATCGCGGTTAGAGTTGCATTAACCATGTTGCTCACATCCTGAGTCGGTAAAGATTGCGTCCCACAGGCAAGGATACTAAGAAATAAGGGAACCAGGAATAGTATTTTTTTCATTTCTTTCTCCATAATTGAATTGACGTATAAAAATATCTAAAAGGTAGGCAGACACTCCCAGCCATCGCGACAATTCACCTTATTGGTCGGTTGGCATGGGCGGGAATGTGCCTTCGGGGGCATACCAGTCTCCAGGGTTAACCATGATCGTTTGACCTACTGTGACAACAACTGGAATGAGCGAGTGGTCGGTGCAAGCTGCTGTTAAACCGCAGAGAACAAATTGGGTATATCCGCCGGCTGTGCCGGCTATAGGGGAACCAGCCGGAGGTGTTCCCATTCCTGCTGTATACGGATATGCAATGACATGATAACTCCCTGCAGGCAGGTCCATAGAATATGTACCTTGATTCATGCCCGTATCGGTATAACTAACACTTCCATCAGTGAGACTAAAGAAGGCAATGCGTATGGCCGGAATAAATGAAGACGGAAAAGATAAATTTCCGGTAACAGTTCCCATGGGTGGAATAAAATCGCGCGCAGAAAGTGACGCAGTAGGTTGAATAGGCGGCGCAACCTGAGCTGAGCCTGGCGTAAAGGTCGGTTGCGGCACAACCACTTGTGGATTATTTTGAGCAACTGCAGTTAAAGTAGCATTAACGATGCTGCTCACATCCTGAGTTGGCGAAGGCTGTAGGCTGCAGGCGAACATAATCATAAGCAGAGGAAGCAAATACAGAATTTTTTTCATTTTTTCTCCATGTCAGTTTCAACCTATAAAATATCCAAAAGTCGGGCAAACACTCCATCTGTTCACGGCAAGCCACACCTTGCAACAATAAATGTGTGAAGTGTTCGTTTTGCAGTTAATTACCTATAAATTACAGGTGAAATTTCCAAGATCGGCGCTGTTCAATCCGTCTCGGACTGCGCAAAGTTTTAGTTGAAAAAGATCATCATAGATGAATTCAAACCCGCTTTCAAATGAATTCATCACCAGCGTGACTGTATGGTCGGTATGGTTTTTCCCGTTCACGCCCCAGCCCTTGCCCCAATAGATCTGACCGGAAAGCTTGTCAAAAACGTTGCCTTTTCCATCGTAAAACCCACCCATCACATTTCCAGCCACTTGCTTCATAATGATTTTACTTTCCCCAGGGAAAAAGTTATTGGGGGCGAGGATCCACGTTCCACTAAAACCACAGCCTGACGGAAGTTCATTCGATTCGCTGGCACGAATGCCGCAGAAAGAAACACGGCTGCCCTGCACAGTTTTGAATGTGTTCCCCGAAAATACCAGGTTCAAATCGCCCAACAGCTGTGAATTCAAGATGGCGGTATCGCCATTTGATGTTCCCTGAAGCAAATCCTGCCGCCTCAAATCACCATATCCATCCATGGTAGCGGTGATCTCAGGGCCAGTTTGCTTGAGAGTTAACTTGCCAAGGTTGGTGATCCACACCCCTTCTTTATTGACAGACG
>CAIYQH010000114.1 GCA_903928285.1 uncultured Bacteroidales bacterium | reverse complement strand
GATCAGATTTTATAGGTTGACATGATGATCCCCTCAAATATCCCGGAGGGGAGGAATTTACGGAGGTGCACGGCAAATATCTCCATGGCGGGGCCAACCATGTAGCGCAGGCGCGGCGACTTCGTATGGATGATCTTATCCACCAGTTTAGCCAGTTGCAGAGGGTCACAACCCTTTCGCTCGTCATGTTCCATGGTTTGCAGGGCCTTTTCAAAACGGGTCATATAATCCGTGTTGGCTACCGACTGTTTAGTTTTGATACGGCTGTCGGTAAACCCTGTTTTGAAATCGCCCGGGTCAATCAGCGCAACCTTGATCCCATAAGGCTTAACCTCCATGCGCAGCACTTCGGTAAGGTTTTGCACCGCCGATTTACAGGCGCTGTAGGCCCCCTGGAAGGGAACGCCGATGGACCCCGCAATAGATCCTACATTGATGATATAGCCTGATTTCTGTTTCCGCATCGCCGGCAGCACTTCGCGGCAAACCCTGAACATGCCGAAATAGTTGGTCTCAAACTGGGCCTTCATCTCCGCAGTCGAGGTATCTTCAACAGAACCGGCAATGCCATAACCGGCATTGTTTAATACTACGTCGATGCGGCCCTCCTTTTCGAGAATACGCCGGATGCCCCTGGCGACAGAATCGTCCTCGTTGACGTCCATCTGGATCATCTCCCAGGCGTTTGCCCCTGCGGCAGGTTTACGGCTGGTTCCATAAACTTTATAACCTTTTCCACTGAGATATTCAGCGCAGCTCTTTCCAAAACCGGAGGAAGCGCCGGTGATCAGGATTATTTTTTCAGACATGATATGATTTGTTTGGGTTAATTTTAGAACTATGTTTAATCTTTTATTGCAAAAGTTATAGTGTTAAATCTTTTCAAAGTCATAACAGATAAAATCTTCATTATCCTGTTGATCCATTCTTGTAAGCGTACACAAAATTTCCTGATCAGGATCCGCATCGTTTTTGCAGATGATGCATAATGATGGTTTACTGATGAGATCAGGTTGATTTCCGTACCGTCGTCGTCATAATAGGGACTCATGAATACCTGAAATTAAATTCTGCTTTCAAATCCTCCAGCACATTAATGATAATCGGGCAGAACCTTGAAAATTCCAGAACCCCGAACAACCTGAAGGTGAATCCCGGTTTATGAAGATCCCCGTTTGACAATCCCGGGACTGCTTTACGGCAGCATTTCCCGCACTCCAGACAGTCTATTTGCTCTCTTATCCTGTTATAAATTGGTTTTACGATCCTATCAATTTCCTTATCATCCCTGATCTTCAAATACGAACGGAATTTCCGGTTTTTCTCTTCATTCCGTTCGGAAATCTTTCCAATCTTGTCAAGGTCCTTTACCAGCATAACCTAATAATTCTTACAGATTCAACAGAAATCTTCTGATATCAGGGTTTGGCATATAATCCGGGTTCCGTTTCCTGACGAAGTAACTGTTATCCCCTTTGAAAATATTTCACGATAAGTGCCGCAACAAACGATTCAAGGATACTCAACGGAACAGCATACCAGAGCATTCCGATTGGGAGTACCCCGAGGTTGCCAATGACCACCCACATCATCACAAAGGCGACAAGCCACGAGAGAAGGGTGGTTTGAACCAACGTGAATTTTTTCGCGATGATAAAGACTGCCACCGCGAACAGCAGCGACCACAAACCCCATATTGCGCCATTCACCGGCGCCGAGGGAAAGGTGAGTCCGAGCCCCTGGTAATGGCCGATCCAGAAGGATTTCACAAAAAACTCATTCCTCGCAAATTCCGACAGGCTGATCCAGAGGGTGGCTGAAAAAACAGATAAAATCGCTTTTGCAATTTTCATACTGATCTTATTTTTTTCGTTTGCGAAGGTTCTTTGTTGCTGACAAAGAAAGTAAAAAAAACAACAGGTTTGTCGTCGCTATGATAATAACATGCTTGTCATCTCTTTACAACCTTTACGACATAACTCACCCTCGCGTCATCCGTTAAACGGATCAGATAGGTCCCCGGACTGCAGCCGGCCAGGTTAAAGCTCCACAAACTTTCAGCCTTTTCAATTGTTCCCCGGTCAATGAGCGCGCCCTGTGAAGAGATAACCTCAAAGCGGAAGTGCCCGCCTGCGGGCAGCGACACCTGAACGAGTCCGTCGGCAGGCACAGGGAAAGCGGTGAGGTTGCCGTTGAATCTTCCCGGCCCGGTTCCTGCCGGCCAGTCAACACAGCCTGTCAGGCTGAATTCGGCAGCCGAAGCCCAGGGGTTGCCATTCACCTCCGATAGCGCAACCAGCCGGAAATAGCGGCCCGACCTTACAGTGTCCAAGATGATCGTCTGAGGAGCAGAGGTATTGACAAATTGTCCTGTCTTTACCGGGTTACCCCAATCCAGGGTGTCTTTGCTGATATAGAGCCGGTAGTCATGAATCCTGCCGTTTTCGCCGTCCTGCCGCGTGAGGTAGGTGAATTTGCTGATTTTGTAAGTGCCGCCTATTCCTACCTGGATTTCATGCGGGTAGGGATCGTTGCCGGTGCTCCACCGCGTATGCCAGATGGTGGAGGGGTCGTTGTCGAAGCTCATAGTCGCCAGTCCCGGATAATTGGTCTCCTGGCTGTCGACATAGATCAACGACCAGCTGCTTTTGGAAATTTCCGCTGGGTTGTTGCAGTCGTAAACCGACGGGCAGGTTGATGCTGTAACCATAGCGGCGATGGTCTTCGAATAGCTCTGACCGTTCTTTGTCACGGTCAGGGTCACATCGTAAGAGCCGGGATTGCCAAGCACCACGCGGGGGTTCCTGATAGCAGGGTTTTCCATCCATAACGGCTGGGGCGTGATGGTCCAGTGCCAGGAAGCTCCGGCATGACCCAGGATCGAATGGTCATCAAAGGCGATGGTATCGGTCATGCAGGCAACCAGCGCATTTTCGGTCCAGGGAGTGATGATGGGCTGATATAAGGTGTCGGCCATGGGCGATTCCCAAACGCCGCCATTGCCACCAACCCTGAGCCTGTTTCCCTTAAAAAACGGCAATGCCATATTGGTCACCATTCCTGCAGGGTAATTGTTGCTGAACAATGCCCAGTCGGTCATTCCTGTCGTGCGGTAATAAACCTGTGCTGTTTTGCCGCTGGTTGCATTGGTAAACAGGTATAACAGGTCGTGCTGGGCGGAGCCGGGCTGAATCACCATGCATTTCATATATTCCGAAAGGGTGCCGGTCCAGTCTTCCCAGGTATCTCCCCCGTCGGAAGAGCGGAATACCTTGCCAAGGTCGGCCGACCATGTGCCGTTTTGCAGGCAGGCATAGACCACGTTTTCGTCATACGGCGAGATGGATATGAAGAGTTTTCCCTTCCAGTTGGAGTTCCCATAGGGAGGATTGGTCAGTGATGGTTTCTGCACCCAGGTCACCCCTCCGTCGATGCTTCTGACAAGCCCCCCGCCCACGATGTCGGCATAGATCACCTGGGGGTTTTTATAACTGACCTGCAGGTACCTGATCCTGGCCGGGAAATTGTACAGCAGATCCCAGGTCACCCCCATGTCGGTACTCCTCCAGAAACCGTTGCCGTTGCCTTCATATAGCGTTCCCCAGTAGTTGGGATGATGAACGAGGTTGCTTCTCCGGCCACCGTATTCATCCATGTTCGGATACTGGCTGAATATGAAGCGCCCTTCGGGTTCGCCTGTGGCAGTCTGGGGTAAAATCCAGCCATTGCCAAGGTCGTCGAAGGCCACATGGCGGCTTTTTCCCTGCAGCACCCACCCGGTAGGCGATTCGGCGCCCCCCATGCGCAGGGCTTTGGGCTGGTAAAACGAGGCAATAGCTGTATTGCCGTTATGATACCGCCCGCCAACCACCAGGTCTTCATTCCATCCCTGGTCAAAACCCCACATGTCGGACCCTGTCAGGCCATTAACCCTGACAAAATAGTTTGCCTGGCTGGCGAAATTATCGGTCGTCAGGTTCATGCCGCCGTCAGTCGATACCCAGGTTTCGCCGGATGCCAGCATCTTTATATCCTGGATATCGGGGTGGATGCTGAAATTGCCGGAGTATCCTCCGACAGCCGAAAAGCTGGCGCCGCCGTTCACCGATTTGAAAAGGGTCGTGGTCCCAACGAGGATGATATTGGCGTTCACCGGTGATATCTCCATGGCCAGGTCGAAATAGCCCTGTCCGTCATCCATGGGGAAGGCGCTTGTTCCTCCTGTTGCCTGCAATACCCAGCTCCAGGTGGCGCCTGCCAGGGTACCCTTCAGCAGATAGGGTGTGTTGCTGGCGCTCAGCAGGATCGCCAGTAGCATATCCGGGTTGGCCGGGGTCATGGCCAGGAGCCCGCCGCTGGTTTGGGTTATATTATTCGGGAAGGTTGATTGTGTCTGGAAACTCTGCCCACCGTCGGCCGACTGGATTACCGAAAATTTGCCGTTGGCCTCGGTCAGGGCAAAAACCTGGGTATGGTCGTTTGGTTTGAACTCGACGTCATAGGCGGCTGCCGTCCATTTCTTTGCCCAGGTGGTTCCGCCGTCGGCGCTGACATAGAGGCCCGTAGCCGAAGCCGTAACCAGTTTCTGCGGGTCAAGCGGGTCGATCTTAAGCCGGTCGGCGTAGAACAGGGCTGATGCAGGCAACAATGGGATCCAGGTGATGCCCCCATTGAGGGTTTTATGGAGCTGGTTTCCCGCGGCGATATAGACCACATCAGAATCAGAAGGGTCGATGGCAATGGCGGTCACGCCTCCACCAAAGGGATAGTTCTGCCCGACAAGCTGCCAGGTCAACCCCTTATCGGTGGTTTTATTCACATATCCTGTTTCGGTTCCGCAATAGATCACACTGTTGCCGCAACCTGCAACATCGAAGGAATAAACATTGGCCTGCCACGGGCAGGATAAGGGTGCTGTTGGCGTTCCCGTTTCATTCAGCCAGAAGGTCTCCTTCGGACCCAGGAAGGTCCAGTTGGAACCGTTGGAAAGGGCATCTCCCTGCCCCGCATGGATTTGGGAGTTCCGAAGATTATCATAATATACGAAAGGATCGCGAAGTGCAATCGTACCATCGGCAAGCGCCCATGGGCCAACAGCCCTGCGCCACATCTGGAAATAACGGCCGGCGGCATCTTCTTCATCGCCAGGCCCGGTATGGCCGGCGTCATAGGTGCGGCACACTTCATTAAAATTGACAGGAAAGCGATAAAGCATCTGTGCCCAACCGGGAAGATCCTCGCTCCAGGCTGGCTTATAACTCCTGATGACGCCGGGTAATTCATCATACGGCGTAGTCTGAATCTGAGCGGTGGTAACAAAGCCCGTCAAACAGAGGAGAAGTAAAATCGCTGATCTGAGGAGGTTCCTTTTCATAGGGATCTTGATTGATGCTTGTAAAATTACCATTTAAAAAGCGGAATCCGACATTAAACCGTTTTTCGTTTCACCGGCATCGTCATGCACCTTGCACCGCCTCCCCCGCGCGCCAGCTCGCTGCCTTCTATGGCAATGATACATCTTTTATAATCTCTGATATCCGCAAGTCCCCTGATGACTGCTTCCGCCCTGATGATCTCAAACCCGTGTTTCGACAGTTCGTCGAGGGTATAGGTATTCCGGGCATAGCCGATTGCCTTCCCGGGTGCTATGGCAAAGAAATTGGCCCCAGAATGCCATTGTTCACGTTGCTGGGTCCATGGGTCGGCGGTGCCCCCGCAGATCACAGGTTCAAGGCCGAAACCCAGCTTATTCAGGGCTGTCAGCAGATTCTCCTCATTATAGATTGAAACGACAGTCCCCTGTTCAATGATGATATGGACCGTTTGCAGCTTATTGGGTTTCAGGATTACCGGTTCATAAACCATGCATTTGTCAACATCCAGCAGGGTGAACACCATGTCGAGGTGAATGAACGACTCGGGTTTGAAGGGAAGCTCCTGGATCAGGATGTGTTTTGAGAGTTTCTCCTGTTTGTACCATTCCAGCAGGAAGTCTATGCCCTGGGAGGTTGTACGGGTACCCGTACCCACCAGCAGCACATCCTCCCTGGCCACAATCACATCCCCGCCTTCGATGGTGATGCCCTGCAGATGAGGCCAGTGCACAGGGTTCATGGTTTCAACGCCGAATTCGGGATGGTGCGTGAAGATGCTCTCCATGATGATCGATTCCCGTTCGCGAACCATACTGGCCATCTTCGAGATGAGAACCTTGTTCGACAGGCAGACGGCGGAGTCGCGCATGAAAAAGAAATTATGGAGGGGCATCAGCTCATAACGCCCTTTACTCAGGAATTTGGTAAGGTTATCCTTCTCCATCAGCACCCCTTCGATAAGGACTGTAGAGAGATCGGCCGAAGGCAGGGAGAGCAGGAAATTACGGATATGGGCTGTATTTTCATTCAGGCAGATATTTCCAACCAGTTCCTGCCTGGCCTTGGGCTGCTCCACTACCTCTTTCAGCAGGTCCCTCACCTCAAAGGTCCTGGCAACTTTTGACAGTACTCCATGCAACTGGCTGTATTCGGCCAGTCCGATATTCAGGTTAAGGATGTCGCTGTAAAGGGCCCGCTCTGCATTCTCGGGGGTCATGTTCTCCACCTCCGCCCCGGGCGTATGAAGGATCACCGATTCAAGTTCACCGATCTCGGAGCGGATATCGACGGATAATATTTCTGCCATAAATAGCTGTTTTCAGCAAAATTACTATTTCTGTATCAATAAATTGAATCTTTGATTTATTGCATGGACTGCTCTCTTTTACCGATCCGGGATAAAATAAAATTTCCGGATGGGGAACATCCGTACTTTTGCATTTTATTTCACACAACCATACCTGGGGACCAATCATCCCGTACAAACATACCCAAGAGATTCATGGAGGAGAAAAAATCGAAAATCACGCTTCCCGGTTTACGGAAGCTTTTCAGGTTATACAGCTATATAAAACCCTATAAATATGAATATGCGCTGGGGATTTTCTTCCTGCTGGGATCCAGCAGCGCAAGCCTGGCCTTTCCCAAGTTGCTTGGGCAACTGGTCGACCTGGGAAATCAGGGAAAACTGGCGCAGGAGATCAACCGCATCGCCCTGATCCTGGTAGGGGTGCTGGTGGCGCAGTCGGTATTTTCCTACTTCAGGATATACCTGTTCGTTCATGTTGCTGAAAAAACCCTTGCCGATCTGCGGCAAAGCACCTTCAACCACCTGATCCGCCTGCCGATGAAGTTCTTCCAGTACCACCGCGTCGGGGAGCTGAACAGCCGCCTCTCCTCCGACATCACCCTGCTGCAGGATGCCCTTACCAGCACCCTTGCCGAATTCCTGAGGCAGCTGATCATCATCATCGGGGGTGTCAGCCTGCTGATGTTTACCTCCTTTAAGTTAACGCTTTTCATGCTGGCCATTGTACCGGTGATCATGATCCTGGTGGTCTTTTTCGGCCGTTATATCCGGAAGCTCAGCAAACAGGCGCAGAGCCAGGTGGCCGATTCGAACACCATCGTGGAGGAGACCCTGCAGGGGATCCAGAGTGTGAAGACCTTCACCAATGAATTTTTCGAAATGGGCCGCTACCGTAAGAAAACCCTGGATATTGCGCATACCGGCATCCAGAACGGCAAGTTGCGCGGCGCCTTCTCCTCCTTTACCATCCTGGGCCTTTTCGGCGCCATGGTGGCGGTGATCTGGAAAGGATCTGCCCTGCTGGCTACCGGGGAGCTGGCCACCGGCGAGCTCTTCTCCTTCGTGATCTACTCCATGTTCATCGGAGGAACTATCGGCGGAATGGCGGACGTGTTTGCCCGGGTACAGAAATTTATCGGCGCCACCGAAGATCTGCTCGAGATCTTTGACGAGCCTGTGGAAGAGGTAACAGCATCAGCCCCCCTCCTCCCTGATCAGACGCTCCATGGCAGCATCCGTTTTGAGGCGGTCTCCTTCCATTACCCCACCCGCACGGATATGGAGGTGCTCACCGACCTGAATGTGACCATCAGCCCCGATACCCTTATTGCGCTGGTAGGTCCCAGCGGCGCAGGAAAGTCAACCTTTGTATCCTTGTTACTCAGACTTTACGACCCTGTTTCGGGCCATATCCTCTTTGATGAAAAGGATAGTAAAAGTTTCCCTATATCGGCCCTGCGAAGCCAGATGGCCATCGTGCCCCAGGATATCTTTCTTTTCGGCGGCACCATCCGCGAAAATATCGCCTACGGGAAACCCGGATCCCCGGAGGAGATGATCATGGAGGCTGCCATCAAAGCCAATGCATGGGATTTTATCACCCAGTTCCCGCAGGGACTCGATACGCTGGTAGGCGAGCGCGGCACCCAGTTGTCGGGTGGCCAGCGGCAGCGCATCGCCATCGCCCGGGCTGTGTTGAAAGATCCCAAGATCCTGATCCTCGATGAGGCCACCTCCTCGCTCGATTCCGAATCGGAACGGCTGGTGCAGGATGCCCTGGAAAAGCTGATGAAGGGACGCACTTCCATTGTGATTGCACACAGGCTCTCCACCATCCGCCAGGCCGACCATATCCTGGTGCTTGACAAAGGCCGGATCGTCGAACAGGGGACCCATGAACAGCTGCTGCTGGTTACCGGCGGAATATACAGGAACCTGAGTGAACTGCAGTTTTCGGGTGGGAGCTATCAGGGAGTCAACAGGATGGTGACTGGGTGTTATCTGAACTGAAGCTTAGAGGAGCCTTAGAGGAGCCTTAGCGGAGGATCTTCCCGCTGAAATGACAAAGGGGGGAAAGGGGAACCGGAATGAGCGTAGTAACGGGCATTATATGTTGAATTGAAGGGTAAATATACGAAAATCAGGGTCAAAATCCAACAAAAACATGCAAAATATTGGATTGACCGGAATTATAACATCAAACATTCCATGTATTTTAAATGACCTCTCCCCTGCCCCTCTCCTTGAAGGAGAGGGAAGGTTTGCCTGGGATAACCTGTAACCGTCACTCCTTTTGAAAACCTCCTCAGAGGGAGGTATGACAGGAAAAGAACCACCACCTGCAGTAGGTTATTAAAGTACGGAGGAGGGGAACGATCAAATTCAGGCAGTTAAGAATTTTTTCACCAAGCCTGGTAAAAAAGCTATCAATCCATAATAAAAACAGTGAACCCGGAAGGTTTTTCCGTTGTTCACTGTTCTTTTTTGGCAGAAGGTGATTATTCCAGCTCCTTGATCGACCGGCGGATGATCTCCACGGCTTCGTGGATCTGCTCCTCGGTGATGATCAACGGCGGGGCAAAACGGATGATATGATCGTGGGTGGGTTTGGCAAGGAGGCCATTGTCGCGCATCTTCAGGCAGACATCCCAGGCTGATTTCCCGTTAAAGGGTTTGATCACGATGGCATTCAGCAAGCCTTTGCCGCGTACAAGTTCGATATAGGGCGAATTGATCTTGCGCAATTCATCACGGAAAATGGCGCCCATTTTTTCGGCATTTTCGGCCAGTTTCTCATCCCTGACAACATTCAGGGCTGCCATGGCAACCTTGGCTGCAATAGGGTTTCCGCCAAAGGTAGAGCCATGTTCACCCGGGTGGATGCACAACATGATCTCATCATCGGCCAGCACGGCTGAGATGGGGTAAACGCCTCCGGAGAGCGCCTTCCCAAGGATAAGCACGTCGGGTTTGACCCCTTCCCAGTCGCACGCCAGCAGGCGGCCTGTGCGGGCGATGCCGGTCTGAACCTCGTCGGCGATAAAGAGTACATTCTTTGACTTGCACAGGTCGTAGGCTTTCTTCAGGTAGCCTTCATCGGGGACGAAAACTCCTGCCTCCCCCTGGATGGGTTCAACAAGAAAACCCGCTACATTGGGATCCTCCAGCGCCTTGGCAAGGGCATTGAGGTCGTTGTAGGGGATGGCCTCAAATCCGGGTGTGAAGGGTCCGAAATCCTTGCGGGCATCCGGATCGTTCGACATGGAGATGACGGTAATGGTCCGTCCGTGGAAATTGTCGCGGCAGCAGATGATCTTAGCCTGGTTTTCGGGAATTCCCTTTACCTTGTATCCCCATTTGCGGGTCAGTTTGAGCGCCGTTTCATCGCCTTCGGCACCTGAATTCATGGGCAGCACACGCTGGTAGCCGAAATATTCAGTGATGAACTTTTCATAAGGGCCCAGCACGTTGTTGTAGAAGGCCCGGGAGGTCAGTTCCAGCGTTTGCGCCTGTTCGATGAGGGCATTCACGATTTTCGGGTGACAATGTCCCTGGTTCACGGCCGAGTATGCCGACAGGAAATCAAAATACTGTTTGCCCTCAACGTCCCACATATAGACGCCTTTTGCCTTTGCCAATACAACGGGTAGCGGATGATAGTTATGGGCCCCGTATTTATCTTCGAGGTCCATAGCCATTTGTGATGTTTTTACTTCGGTCATAAGTGCAGATATTATGTTAGGTTATTTGGTTACAACAAAAGTTCCTGTGTTCATAATCTGTTTGCCGTCCATAAGCCTGTAATAGAGGGCCCCAGCGGGAAAGCTGCCGACCTGAAGCTGATTTTTCAGCTGCGGCAGCGGAAAGCTTCCAACCAGTTTTCCGGCGGTGTTCAGCACTTCAAAAATGGCTCCCTTAACCTCTTTGCTGAGTTCAACATTTAAGAGATCCGTGGCAGGATTGGGAAAGATGCTGACATTCACCTCCGGCATGAGGATCTGCTGAATTCCCGTAGGATATTCCAGCACGAGGTCATCGACATACATGGTGTTGCCGACCTGGCCGACGCTGCCTTCAAAGTTGATCACGTTAAAACCTGCGCTTGAAACCACCAGTACGGTGACCGAATCGGCAGCAGCCGAACCTGAATAGGTAACCGGGATGTCAAACAGGGTGTAGGCAGTCACCGCGGTGTGCTGTACCATCTTGCCGTAACCGATCGTGTCGCGTTTCCTGGCTGCTGAGTTCCATTTCGACAGCAGCACAACCGCAGCGCAGGAGTCGCCGTTGACAGGCTGGAATTTAAAATAACCCTTGAAGTGCGAGGGGGTGCAATTGGGGCATGGCTTGCCAAGGATGGCCTTTACGCCAACCATATCCATCTGGGCGGTGCCGATCATCCCTGGGATGAAAATATTGAAGAATCCAAGGGGAAAGTTGGCGGAAACAGCTTTGGCGGCAAAGCTGCCTGTATGGGCATCGGTCGATTTAAATACGGTTACCGGGCCAGGGCCTCCGGCCGATGCCGGCAGCGCTGCCAGTGAATTGAGGGTGGCGGTCCAGTTATCGGTCGGGCCTGTACCGATATCATCATAATTGAGGGTTGCACTCACAACCACGTTGTACCAGTGTTCAAAATCCCCGTTCGCAATCTGCGTCTGAGAGTGGGCAGAGTTTATTGCCAGCGCAACCAAAACAAGTGAAATCAGTTTTTTCATAGAATTAAAGTTTAGTTTTAGTAATTATATGGTAATTTTTCTGAATTTCTCACAAAACACTGCCAGCCGGTAACTGGCTAATGCAGTTTTCCTTTGATCAAATCTTATAGATCACCTGCAGCTGGGTCATCCGCGGTGGCTCAATGGTCATAGGACGTAAGGAGAACTCGGTATTCATCAGGTTGTTCACGATAACCGAGAATTTAAAGCTCTTCATGGCATAACTGACCCTGTAATCGACAATAAAGGTACCCGAATTGTGTTCCTCGCGGTATTTTTTGATCCCCGAATTAACGCCAAAGGTTCCGTTATCAAGAATTTCATTGAAGAAACTGTCAATATTCTTCATATACCCGTAATAACGCCCGGCGAAACCGGTACCCAGCCGTTTCCAGGTGACCTGGAGATCGGTCTTGAGCAGACTTTGTACACGGTATTTCAGGATATGTCCGCTGGTATCGGATGAGGTGTTTTCGTAGGTCAGCGATTTATGCGTATTGGGATTGACATAAAAAACATATTTGGGATTCAGCGCCTCGGGAACAGAATAGGTATATCCTACCATGACGGCTAAGTTCAGGTTTTTCACCAGGTCGCCCTCTCCTCCCAGCGAAGCGTCAATGCCATAGATGCGGGCAGGGCCGGTATTGAAGAATTTAAAGCCGGCATCCTTGTTTAATTTGGGGTTGAGGCCCCAGTAGCCGAAGTTGAATTCGACGTAATTATCATACTTTTCATAAAACCCTGCAATGTCGAACATGCCGGCGAATTTCCCGATTTTGAAGAGTTGCTTGAATCCAAGTTCATAGGAGAGGCTCGACTCTGGCGCCAGTTTGGGGTTGGGATAAAAACCGAAGTTCCCCGAGGTGGTGGTGATATAGCGTTCACCGATACTCGGCACACGGTATCCCTCCCCGGCCGAGAGTCTGAAATAACTTCCTTTGGCGGCCTGGAGATTGAGCCCGGCACGGAAGATGGGTTTTCCCTCGGTGATATCGACCATGTGAAAATACTCATATCTTCCGCCGAGCAGGAAGGACAGCCTGTGGAAAAATTTCTTCTCCAGCTGCGCATAAACGGCGAAGTTCTCCGAGTTGTAGGTGCCGTTGTCGCCCAGGGTCGGGGTGCCGTTTTCGGCCAGTTTCCCCGAGAATACCTTTCCGAAGGCATAGGCGTAAATATTTGTAACGCCAGCCACCAGCATCAGGTCGCCTGCCTTTTTGAATTTGTGGGTGAACTGGTATTCGTTATAGACCGTCACACTCAATGATGTCTGGTTATACAGCCCGTTGGTGTTTAGGTAATAGATCCTGTTTTTAAAGGCGTGCGAATCGCCGTTCTTTGCAAAGTATTTGACAAAGGGATCAACGTAAAAGGTCAGTGTTTTAAAACGGGAGAGGGAGCCCGGGTAAGCCTTGTAGAGGTTGGTGTCGGCATCATACCAGAAGTAGGCCTCCGAATTTTCCTGGTACATGAAATTGCCGTTCAGGCCATAGGTAAGCCCTTCAATTTTCTTTGATCTTACCCGGGTATTAAAATAAAATTTAACCCGGTTGTTGTACTGCCCTTTGTTGAATACCGAATCGGCCACCTTCCCTTCGGGAGATCCGCCGATATAGCCCTGGTCCTTGTAATAACTGATCCCTCCGGTGAAATCAATATTGTCAAATTTCTGTGAATGGGTGAGGTTAATTCCATATACCAGCGGGCTCATCCCTGACCACGGGGTGGCATAGGCCCGCTGCGGCTTGCTGTAGGCTCCGAGGAAGGTGGTCAGTTTGGTCACCGGTTCCTCCTTCGGCCACGCAGTTCTGACATTGACGGCGCCGTTGATGGCCGAGGATCCGAAAACCACCGAGGATGCTCCCTTTACCACTTCGATCTGGTCGACATCGTCGATCGGAAGCAGGTCCCAGTCGGGGCGTCCTGCATCACCGCGAAGCAGCGGTATTTCATCGACCATGATCATGACCCGGGAACCAAGCCCTGAACTGAAGCCGCTCCCGGCGCGGATCTGGGGTTCATTGTCGACAATGGTGATACCCGGCATCTGGTCGACGACCTTGTTGGCGCTGGAAATATTTCCTGTTTCAATGGTCCTTGCCTTCAAAACCTCGATGGAAGATATCGATTCCTGGATCTTCTGGGCATACTTCGAGGCAGAGACGATCACCGTATTCAGCTCCTGCGAAGTATTGGTCAGGTTCATATCGAGGTTGTAGGTCTTCCTGCCGTCGAGATGGATGTGCTTTTCGATCTTTTCATAGCCCACCGAGGAGATAAAAAGGTCATAATCACCCTTTGGCAATTCCAGCCTGTAGGAGCCGTTACTGTCGGAAAAGGTTCCCGATGCCTGCCCCCTCACCCCGATGTTGACATAGGGTAACGGGTCGGAGGTTTTCTCATCGGTGATCCTCCCCTTTAGCACAGAAAACTGTGCCCGGGTAACCAACGGGAAAATAGCCAGGGAGATGGATATTATAAAAAGGTATATTGCTTGCCTCATAGGTAGATCTTAGTTGGATAATAAAGGCGAACCGACATCCGGCGCAGGCCCTGTAAAAGCAGGGCTTTCCGGATCATACAGGCAGTACCTGTTACGGAACATAACTGGCAAAAATACAAAATAAAATGGAATATTTTCCTAAAAATCCTCGTAAAAAGTGGCTCCTGAATTGATAACCAAACGCTTATAAACAAGCGACGGGGATGAAATAAAGGGTCCCATCCCGAGATCGTTCCATTTACGGTCAATCGACCGGATGACCTCATCATCCATCACGATCACATTGGGCCATTCGCGCTGGAAATCATCGTATGTCCCGGTTTTCCGGGTGCCATCGAGGAGGAGGGTTTTGAATTTCACGCCGGGTACCGTTTCAATATAGAAGCAATCGCGTAGCGGGTCGATATTATTGGCCGATATCCATACCACTTCGGGTAATGATTTAATATCCAGCACATCATCAACAAAAAGAACAAATTTCACCTGCTTCAGCATGCCCTGCTCAAGCAGTTCCTTTGCAAGAATCCTCAAGTGGTGGCGTTTCCCCTTTTTAACCGCCAGGATTACCAGCGAAATTCCCGATTTCAACAAATCATCGTTGATGGCGCAGACCTCCGGAAACCGGCTGAGGATCTCCCGGTTTGGGTCCCCTCCGGCAGTTCCCTGTTCTTCGGATGCTTCTGAGGAAAGCTCTTCCGGCAACTTCAGGGTTGCATCGATGCCGATCTTGCTGCCATAGGCATAGCGTGCGCTGGAATGGTCCAGGATGTCGACGGGCCCGCGAAGGAACTGAACATCATTGACAGGGTCAACCCTTTCGGAAACCACCTTTGCCAGCGACAGGTAGTCGGTAAGATTGACCTCCTTGTCGGTCACCACCATGATCTTGTTGAACATCATCTGTCCGGCGCCCCACAGGGAATTCATCACCTTGAGGGCCTGGCCGGGATAACTCTTGTTAATACTGGTCAGGGTTATATTATGAAACACCCCTTCGGCCGGCATGTGCATATTCACTATCTCGGGAGCGACGGTCATTCTGATGGGAACCAGGAAGATCCTTTCGGTCGCCTTTCCGATCCAGCCATCCTCCTGGGGAGGGATCCCCACGATGGTTGCCGGAAAGATGGCATCGGTGCGATGGGTGATGCAGGTAACATGGAACCTTGGGAAATATCCCTCCAGCGAATAAAAGCCGGTGTGGTCGCCGAACGGCCCCTCCAGGATCAGCTCTTCAGCCGGGTCGACATAGCCTTCGATGACGAAGTCAACATCGGAAGGCACCTCCAGTTCGTTGGTCAGGCAGCGCACCAGTTCGACCTTTTTCTTGCGCAGGAAACCGGCAAGCAGGTATTCATCCAGGTTTTCAGGCAAGGGGGCCGTTGCGGCATAGGTATAAACAGGGTCTCCTCCCAGTGCTACCGCAACAGGCATTCTTTTACCCAATTTTTTATATTCATTAAAATGATGTGCCGATACTTTATGTTTGTGCCAGTGCATACCTGTCATTGTAGGGGTAAAAACCTGCATACGATACATGCCAATATTTCTTTGTCCCGTATTAGGGTCTTTGGTATGTATTGCGGGAAGTGTAATAAACCTGCCCCCATCTTGGTGCCAACATTTTAAAATAGGTAGTTTTGATAGGTCAGGAGTAGTCATCACTACTTCTTGACATATTCCACGTCCTTTGATAACCTTAGGCATCCAAGAAGCAAATTTGCTCAATTCGGGCAGCATTGCCAGTTTGTCTTTTAGCCCTTGTTTTGGCGAAGCTATTTTCTTAAATATATCTTCAATATCCTTGGTTATATCATTCAAATTATTAACTCCTAAAGCTATACACATTCTTTTTTCACTACCCATGCTATTAATCAGCAAAGGGAAATCAGTACCTGTATTTTCAAATAGCAATGCTTTATTTTGAGTGGGAGTTTTAGAAACACGGTCGGTAATTTCAGCAATTTC
>CAIYQH010000113.1 GCA_903928285.1 uncultured Bacteroidales bacterium | reverse complement strand
ACTTCCGAAAATTCACCGATACCCGTGTTTACTCCATACATAATTTCGTGGGCAATAATCTTTTTTTCGACCATGGCCCTGCATTTGTTTATCTTTTCGATCGAGTCGGGATGTAGCTCTACTTTTTCGCCGTGACGGGCAACTCTAACCAATTCTTCAATGGTTAAACCTCCTCCTTTAATAATGACTGTCATAATGGTTATTTTAGTGGTTGAATGAGTGTGTTAGCATCTATTTACTTTGAGTGGTAAAGTCTCTACCGGCTTTTAATGCAGCAATATTTAACGCGACTACTTCCTCTCCTTTATTTTTGAAAATATTACTAATAGCGTTTTCAAATCTTTCGAAGGGGATCTGAAGGTAAGGCGTTGCAGCACCTAAAATGACAATATTTGCCGATTTAGCAGAACCCAGTTCTTTGGCAATGGAATCAGCATCCAGTGCTACATGGTGCTTCAATGAATTGATTTTCGCCATCAAATGATCCATAGTGGGATAATTGGCAATATTAACAAAAGGAGTCGTATTGGTAATCAACCATCCATCCTTCGAAAGCATCGGTAAATAGCGTAAGGATTCCATGGGTTCCACTGAAATAATTAAATCGGCTTTCCCGAGAGGAATTAAGTCGGAAGCAATTTCTTTATCGGATAATCTAAGATTAGACTGCACATCACCTCCCCTTTGACTCATCCCATGAACTTCGGATTGTTTCAAATACAAACCCATGTCGATGGCTGCATAGCCAATGGTGGTAGCAATAGAGAGAATCCCTTGTCCTCCAACACCTGCAAGAATAATATCTACTTTCATATATACGGCTGATTACTTATTTTTAAATTTATCCCTCATTCGTTTATTGAGGGTTTGAATACATTCTCGCCTCGGAATAATTACTGAAACCCCTTGGTATTCTAGTTCTTTTTGAATGATTTTTACATTTTCCTCATGCTGATTTCTAAGTGGCTTGATAATGTGCAGATGTTCGGGTAAAACTCCCACCCCAAGACAAATATTTTCGATTCTGTTGGTAGCAGAGGATTCTTGTCCCCCTGTCATACCGGTTGTGAAATTGTCCAAGATAATAATGGTTACGGGTGCATTGTCTTTCACCGCATCAATCAAACCAGTAATTCCCGAGTGGGTAAAGGTGGAATCGCCAATCACCCCAACAGCAGGAATCAAGCCGGCATCGGCAGCTCCTTTGGCCATAGTAATAGAAGCTCCCATGTCGACGCAGGAATTGATAGCATCAAATGGGGCTAAGGCACCCAAGGTATAACAACCAATATCGGCAAAGACACGACCTTTTGAATAAGGTTTTAGTGCTTCATTCAATGCATTATAAGAATCGATATGAGAACAACCAGCACACATAGAGGGGGGACGATTGGCAACAATATCTGGCACTTCTTCCCCTCTATTATCTGTCAACTGTAACGCAACGGCTATGATATTTGGATTGAGTTCTCCATCGCGTGGAATCGTACCATCTAAGCGCCCTTTAATTTTTTTCCCTTTTGCCAACATTCCCTTTAAGAGCTCTTCATAAATTGGATACCCATCCTCTAATACTAAAATTTCCGAACACTCATTATATAGTTTTTCCAACATTTGAGTGGGAATAGGATATTGGGTAATTTTCAATACAGGATAGGAAACCTTTCGTTCCGGATAATTTTCAATTAGATAATTATATCCAATTCCACAAGTAACAATTCCAAGAGATTTATCATCTCCGTCGATGTATGTATTGAAGCCTGATGAAAAGGAATCTTTTTCAAATTCTACCTGGTTTTCAATCAACATTCTATATTGTTTTTTGGCAATAGTTGGTAATAACACAAACTGACGAGGATCAGTTGGTATTGACATTTCATTTTGAGGTAATGGGTCTTTACGCTGAACACCCGCTCTTGAATGAGCTAAGCGAGTTGTAATTCTCATTAATACGGGTGTTTGAAACTTTTCCGACAATTCATATCCGTATCTCACCATATCATATGCCTCTTGCTGATTAGAGGGCTCTAAAACTGGCATTAGGGCAAATTTTCCGTAAAATCTCGAATCTTGTTCGTTTTGAAAAGAATGCATGGAAGGGT
>CAIYQH010000112.1 GCA_903928285.1 uncultured Bacteroidales bacterium | reverse complement strand
GTAACCCATGGAATAAAGTAAATACAGTGATAATGATCAGCGAGTCGTGGAATAAGGATACCACCCCCCCAATCCCAAACTGCCAGTTTTTAAAACGAAGGGCAATGTAAAGGAAGATGATCACCAGCGAGAAGAACACCGCCATGAAAGCTTTCCATATCAAGGAATAGGAGATGGTCGGATCGACCCGCTGGGAACTGAGTTCCCCGACGATCTTTCCGGGCGTATTGGCTTTGAAATCGTTATAGGTGATGGGTGTTTTGTAATAGCCCTTGATCCCTGCAAACAGTTTGTTGTTCACAATGGAATCAGCCTTTTCATTGCGCTCGTTGATCATGAACTTGGTGGTGATCTTCACCTGGTTCTGTGATCCGAAGGTCTTTACTTCGGGGGATTCTCCGAATGTTTTCCGCAGGGATTCACGGACATCGGTGGTCGATACATTCTGGTCAAACCTTACAATATAACTGTGACCGCCCGTAAAATCAAGGCCCGGATCCAGTCCGCGGACGAAAATACTGATGATGCCAGGGATGATGATCGCGATGGAAAGGATGTACATTTTTTTACGTAACCCGATGAAGTCGATGTTCATGTGCTGGAACAGGTTCATCGTGTATTTGTTGCCTGTGGTGATGGTCATGTTACGGTCGAGCATGAATTCGAATACCAGCCGTGCGATAAAGATCGAGGAGAAGAGTGACAGCAGCAGACCGATTACCAGGGTGGTTGCAAAACCCTGAACCGGACCCGATCCGAAGATATACAAAACAATACCTGTCAGGATGGTGGTGACGTGACCGTCGATAATGGCCGACAGGGCGTGATGGAAACCATCTTTGACCACGAGCCGCATCCCCTTGCCGGCCCGGATCTCCTCCCGCATTCGTTCATAGATGATAACGTTCGAGTCGACCGCCATAGCCAGGGTCAGTACGATACCGGCAATACCGGGGAGGGTGAGTACGGCTCCGATGGAGGCCAGTACGCCGATCAGGAAAAATACATTGGCAAAAAGGGCGATGTCGGCAACATGTCCTGCGCCGTTGTAGTATAACGACATATACAGCAGAACACCGATGAAGGCGATGATGAAAGAGATCATACCGGCATTGATCGATTCCTGTCCGAGTGATGGCCCGACAACCTCTTCAGCCACGATACGGGCCGGAGCCGGCAGTTTACCTGCCTTCAGGATGTTGGCAAGGTCCTGTGCCTCTTCAACGGTCATGTTTCCGCCTGTGATGGACGATGTTCCGTTGGGAATTTCCCCGTTAACATTGGGGTAGCTGTAGATATAACCGTCGAGTACGATGGCAATCTGTTTGCCGACATTGTCGCCCGTGAGACGTTTCCAGATCCTGGCGCCCTCTCCGTTCATCGACATTGAAACTTCAACCTGGCCGGTCTGGCTGTAGTCCTGACGGGCATTGGTAATCACGTCGCCGCCAAGCGCCGGTGAACCGTCGCGTGAGGTGACCTTCAGGGCAACAAGTTCCAGGATGTCTTTTGCACCCTCATCACGGGGTTTCACCGTCCAGGCCAGTTTCATATCCCTGGGGAACATGTTTTTTGTCATGCGCAGCATGTTGTTGATGCGCGAGGTGTCTTTGATAAAGGCACGGCCAACCAAAGCAGTCTGGCCGGCGACATACTGTCCGTCTTTGTTCTGGTAAATAGCCGGGTTCAGGTAAGCAAAGAGGGGATTCTTCTTGGCATAATCCTCAAAAGTCTCTTTCTTCTTACTGGCAGCAGAATTTTTCGAAGTATCCTTGCCGATTTGCTTCAGCAGTGCATTCCCTTTGGAGGTGTCTGATTTACCGGCCTCTTTTTTAACGGGTTCATTTTTAGCGGCAAGCGTTGTTTTTGACGTGATGGCTTTAGATGTTGCAGCGGTATCGGCCTTCAGCGTGCTGTCCCTTTTCATGGTGTCTTTCGACAATTCGAGGATGGAGGTCAGTTTTTTATTGGCTTCGGCAAAAAATGGCTGTAATGTGGGGAACTGGTAGGTTTCCCAGAATTCAAGCTGGGCTGTTCCCTGCAGGAGTTTGCGTACACGTTCAGGATCCTTGATTCCGGGTAATTCGATCAGGATACGTCCTGCAGTCTGCAAACGCTGAATGTTCGGCTGAACCACGCCAAAACGGTCAATACGGGTGGTGAGGATGTTGTAAGTGCGGTCGATGGCCCCGTTGCTCTCTTCCCTGATCACCTTGATCACCTCGTCGTTGGTCGAATTGTAGTTGATTTTATCCTTCAGTTCAACTGTGTTGAAAATGGCGGCAAGTTTGGCATTGGCGTCGGTCTCCTTGAACGATTCCGAGAACAGGTCGACAAAGTCGCGGGTACTTGTCTTTTCTTTGGTGATGGCTTTTTGCAGGGCCTTGTTGAAGGTGGGGTCCTGGTTGTATCCCGACAGCGCCCTGATAACATCAGGAACAGAAACGGCCATCGTGACGTTCATACCGCCCTTGAGGTCGAGCCCGAGGTTGATTTCCCTTTCACGCACGTCTTTCAACGTGTATTTTTTCAG
>CAIYQH010000111.1 GCA_903928285.1 uncultured Bacteroidales bacterium | reverse complement strand
TTCCTGTAGATCTTCCGGTATGTTCCGATGAGCGCATATAACATCAGCCAGAATGCAGGAATGATAGTAACCCCGTAATAAAGGTTTTTATCTCCGAAAATATCATGCAGATGGGAGAATATCTGATGATCAACAGCATATTTCCGGTAAATAAAGAACAGGGTCCAGGCAATAAAAGCCGCAAGGATGTCGGCTGAAACATATTTTATAACCTGTAACCGTTTATTCATAACTGAAGGTTCTGTATTCGTTTTCTGTTGCGTTGATCAGCGTGTCACCAGTTTGAAATTGTCAAAGAGTATGGTATCATGTTTTACTCCTGCAGCTTTCAACGTTCCAAGATAGACACGGTACGAGGTCATCCCGGCATAAGCATTCAACGTGTTGCTCAGATCAATATATATCTTTTTCCAAAGGCCGTTGGTCGGACTCAGGGTGATGACCGGGGTTTGATAGAGGGTGGAAGTGCCATAGGTAAACACTCCGACCGTGAGGGAACTCGAAAGTTTAAAGTTCATCTCCAGGAAAACAGCGGCTGACGGAATGGGAAATTCATTGTGGGTGATACACTCAAAATAGTCATGGACTGAATCCAATACCACCATCCCTGAATGCATTCCTTCAAAAGTATAGCGGGAACCGGCCATGGTCCGTACAATGGCAGCTGTACTGCCGGTGGTCGTATCCAGTGTGAAAGGAACCTGTTCATTTTCAAAATCTTCGAGCCATGTAAACTTGGTGGTTGACAGGTAGGTCGTCTTAATGTTCCCCATCCTGGTCACACTATCCGAGGCGAAATTCAGGGTTCGCTCCACAGGGGTATAATATTCGTAACTGATCCTGGTCGCAGCGATGCCGTTTTTTTTAATCCCGGGATAGATCTTTACAATGTGCTTCCCGGTTTTCAGAACAGGAAATTTTGCAGGAAGTTCAAATGCCCCCAGGAAATCATTATCAACAGTAACCCAGGCATCGGTAATGTGCTGGGAATTTGAGCCCTGGGCAGTGTTGGTAACCAGATAAACCGAATCGATACTCAGGTATGCAGGAATGGTTTGTGATCCTGAAAATTTTTCACACGACGACACCATGACAAGCAGGAATCCCAATAAAACAAGACAACGAAAGAAAGTCCGGCTGATCATACGCGCAACATAAAATGAAATCACTGTGTGATGTAATGGCTAACGGTCGATTTTAACCGATATTGTTTGTTTTCAGACAAAAGTAATGAACAATAAACAAACAAGTTTTCAGCTTATCTTACTCGTTGTCAGATTTATTTTTTCGATGATTTTGTGAGCAACTTCGAGGGCGCTGTATCCGTCATTGATGGTGACAGGCGGAACCGTATTATTGATGATTGCCGAGGAAAAACTCTCCAGTTCGGCTTTGATGGCATTTGATGGTTTTATCTCAGGTTTGTCAAAGCTGATTTGTTTTGTTCCGCGTCCTGGGCCAAGTTCTAGCACAAATCCCATAGGGGCTGTATCCTTTTCCACATCGCTGATCTTCACGACCTCGAGCTCCTTTTTCAGGAAATCAATGGAAATATAGGCATCCCGTTGAAAGAAACGGGCTTTCCGCATATTTTTCAGGGAGATCCTGCTGGCGGTAAGATTGGCCACGCACCCGTTGTCGAATTCGATACGGGCATTGGCAATATCAGGCGTGTCGCTCACGACGGCAACACCGCTTGCACTGATTTTCCTGATATTGCTCCTGACCACGCTCAGTACGATGTCAATATCGTGGATCATCAGGTCGAGGATCACCGGGACATCGGTACCACGGGGGTTAAACTGGGCAAGCCGGTGGCCTTCAATGAACATTGGCCTGTCGAAACTCGCTTCAGCTGCCAGAAAAGCAGGGTTAAACCTTTCCACATGTCCAACCTGCACCTTGACATTTGCCTCTCCGGCAATTTTTATCAATTCACGGGCCTCTTCCAGCGTGGTGACAATCGGTTTTTCAATAAACACATGGCGACATTTTTTCAGAGCCTTGGCAGCGCATTCAAAATGCGAAACGGTAGGCGTCACGATATCGACCACATCTACGGCATCAATCAGATCATCGATTGACGCCCAATGCTTAACTCCGAATTCCAGTTCTGTTTTCTCGGCATTTGCCGTATCAGGATCATAAAATCCAACCAGATCAAACTCAGGAATTTCCTTGAGACATTTCAGATGAATTTTCCCAAGATGGCCGGCGCCCAGTACTCCGATTTTCAGCATTTTA
>CAIYQH010000110.1 GCA_903928285.1 uncultured Bacteroidales bacterium | reverse complement strand
TTATTTGAGGAACTTTTAGAAGAATACAAAGAAGCAGAAGAAAACGCTCAGGAAAAAGAAGACATAAAAAACAAAATATTAATCGCCCGACAATAAATTCGTTACTGGAGACCTCGGTGATCTGGTTATTTGAGAAACTCAGCGAAATATTGCGTGAACGACGTATTTCGGCGCTTGCCAGGAAACTGTTGATGAATCCCATATCCACCTTAAACAACGGGTTGAATTGTTCGGTCATGGAGACAACCGTGGTCTGGGCCTTGGGGATGAAGTTGCCGGCTGCATCCGTCACCGCAGGCATGCCATTGAATTCATCGTATTTGATATTCGACGTGAAACTGCCGACACTGTAAGTGGAAAGGTAGGCATGCGTGAGGGTCATGGTGCGCAGCCAGGATTTAAAGATCTTGAGTTTCACCAGGCCGTCATAAGTGATGCGCCAGTTGGGGAGGGGAATCCTGGGAAAGGCAGTGAGCGCCACTTTGGCAGGATCGCGGCCCGAATAGGCAGCCATGAATGCCGAGGTAAGCACCTCCTGGTCGGTAGGGCCATAACCCATCGGAAAGCCCGTGGAATCGATCGTGGTCTTCGAATTTGGATTCAGGGCTGCAAATCGCTGTGCAATCTGTTTCCGGTAATTTTTCATATGCTCAAATGTCGGCGAACGGCCCTGGCCGTCGTCGCTCACATAGGATGTCCCGATCATGATGTACGACATGGAGAAGGTACCCATATCGGATGGGGAGAAGGAGTTGAATTTACCAGCTGCGTCTGCTTTGTAGTATTCCTGGTGTGATTTCGAATACTGTTTATTGGCGATGACTTCGATCCGCAAATCCTTGATGGGCTCAAGGCTTACGGAAAGATTCAGGTTCTCGGTGAATTTGGTCTGATAGGCCGAATTCAGCAGGGTATCAGAGGTTATCCATCCCCTGTCGACGGCCGTACCGCGGATATCGCGCTGGTCGCCAAAGATGAATCCCAGCCCGGGTGCATTGTTGTTCCAGTCATTGCCAAGCGCTACCGGTGTGGGTTTAAACCCGGGGAGCAAAGTCCCGTTGCCCTGGTTGTAGGTGAATTTGGCTGTACGGATACCCATGAGGAAGCGCAGGGTCCCCTCCAGCAATACCTTGCCGAAATCGGGGTGCCTCTTTTCCTGTTTGATCGTGTCCTGTTTTGCCAGGCTTTTATCTTTCGCGACCTTGGGAGGCAGGGCTTTATTCGACCGGGTGCTGGCGGAACTCTGGTTGATCTTTTTCAGGTAGGGAACCTTGTTGTACAGGGTAACGAAGTTCAACTGGCTGTTCACCGTCTTGGTATTGGCATTTTCAATGGTATTGCCATACTGCGCCTGCAATGAAACGGGGGAAGCCGACCAATGGTAGGTTGTCTGGTATCCGGTATTCAGCGTGATAAAGTCAAGATAGGGAATCTTGTTCACAGGAACGTCCCACATGACATTCAGCAACTGGTTATAGTTATTCTTGGTTCCAAGGGAGAATATCTGGTTCCATATCTGATCGCGGTTTGACCTGTCTATCTGTCCCGGAGGCTCATTAACGAAAGCGCTGGTATTGGCTACCAACGAAATTTTAAACGATTTTGAAAAATCGTATTTAAGGTCATATAGCCGGCTCCAATCCCACCGTTTGATATAGAAGGTCTCCATGGGAACGATGGCGGCACTCTTATTCCTGAACTGTTTCATGTCGAATTCACGATTCATATCGGTACGGAAGGTGAATGATTTCGGCAGGTAATAGAAGTTGAAATCCTTGACCAACGCAAGGGCCTTTGTTTTGGTCAGGACCTTATTCCGCTGGAATGGCATCACATTCTTAGGTAAAACCGAGAAAGAATATCCCAACCCGCCTGTATAATGTCGCTTGAGGTCGTACGCCACGTCAACATCCCTGTGGAATATCTCCGAATAGGAATAGCTGACATTAAAATTCTCGATGTCATAGACCTTTGGTTTTTTATCGCCGGTCCTGTCCTTCCTGACATTCATCAGGTTGAAGTTCTTTGACTGCGTATAGCCCTGGGTAATCTGCTTGATCGAGTCCTTTTGTCTCTGGGTAGCATAGGCGCTGATCACATCGCTGAGATTCAGGTCGGGATTCAGGGGATCATATTTGGGGCTGGTAAGCAACATGGAATAATCAAAATGCATCGGGATACGGATACCTGATTTTGCAGGAAAGAATTTGCCCAACTCCAGGTCGGTATTGAAGCCAAAGGCGAGGTTTGATTCCATGATCCGCTGGGTCTGTTTTTGCTCAAGGGTTCCAAAGCCGGCGCTGGTATAGCTTCCGGTCAGCTGTACCCTACCCAGGTCAGCCAATTCAATGGCAACCCTGGTATTCACCGCCCAGCCCCCTGTCTTGTTAAAATCGGTCAGCCGTAGTTCATCCACCCAGATTTCAGCACATTTTGCCTGGTCGTCATCATCGGGAGTCTGTGCATTCTTTTTGGGATTCCTGACCCCGATCATGATTGCCCTGACATCGCTGATGGTCGGGGAGCCAACCACGGTAATCTTGTTTTTCCCCTCGTATTCAATATAGGGCGCTGCTGTAGTCAGGTCCTGCGGGTGGTCGCGCATGGCAACCAGCCTGTCATATTTCACCGCCACCAGCTTTTCAAGATCGATGTCAAATTCATTGCTGACAGGCCAGATGGCATCCCCGTTGGTAACCTGGGTTCCCCATGGCGTAAAGGTCAGGGGAATTTCATATTCATAATAGTTTTCGGTAAAGTCCGAGCCGATCCGCATCATGATGGTCAATTCGCCTGTCTTCAGATTCTGGCTCCTGATACCCTGTTCAGCATGGACAAACATCTTCAGCCGCTTGAACTGCCTGAAGTCGAATTCCGTTGTCTTATAGGCAGCGCGTACGTCGCCATCCACCAGGTTGCAAACCTTAAACGACATCGACTGTTCATTCAGTTTCTGCATATTGGTCGATCCCCAGTTGGTTTCACGCTGAATGCCGGGAGGGATCACATACGGGATGGGTTGTTTGCTCCCGTTTTCCTCGATGCTGACCGTCGCGATATCGAACTGGGTCGCGTTTTGTCCGTCATCGGGAATGTATTCCCCCGGCGAAAGCAGGCTGTAGTCGTATTTCCGCCATTCCCCGCGGGTCAGTTCCAGGGTGGCAAACCGACATACGACAGGTCGTGCAAAATTCTTGAAGAACATACGCATAAAGCGGATGGAGGTAAAATCGTTGATCCCGCCGATCACCTTGTCTGGTGTACGGATTGGAATTTTAAACTGATACCAGGTGACATTCCCCTTCGTCCCGTCGGCCAGCGGGATGTCGGCTGCATGATAAACGTTGGTGATATAATTCGATCCCGGCTTCATTTTATCGCGTTTGAGCTGGACCACATACTGGTAATATCTTTCCGTTTCACTCAGAGTATTGTCATGGTTGATATCCTCCTCATTGGGAAGCGTTGTGGCCGTAGTGGAATAGCTTTCCTTTGACTGGGCTGCCGTGGAGCTGTTGCCTTCAGGGCCGTTATAATTTTCATACCGTTTCAGAACACTGGAGAATTCGGGGTTATTATCATAGTCGGTTCCCCTGAAATAATGAAAATCATCGGCCGAGGGATCGGTGGAGGCATTTTTATAGGCTATGGAAGCGGATCCGAAGGCCGTCCTGACTTTCGACACATAGCTGGTGTCAAAAAAGGAGATTTCGTCGACATCCCTTAACCCGTCATAACCCACATCCTGGAATTCGCGGGAGGCAGGATTATTGTCAAAGGCGTCAACCAGCGCCTGGTATCGTGGTACACGCCCCCAGATGGTGGTATCAACATCTTTCGCCACCGCCGTCAGGGGAAGCCCGTTTTCAAAACTCTTGCGTCCGTCGCGGAGGATATCCTCTGAAACATCCCCCAGGTTAAAATACAGTTGTCCTGAATTGGTTGAATCTTCGGCAAACGGGTCCATCAGCCAGAATTCAATATATTGAATGTTGGCCGCATCAAAATCGGTGGTTTCGATTTTGCGCATCATGCCACCCCAGCGCGTCTCAGGTTTTGCAAGGGTTCCGTCGGCATTCAACCCGTGTGAATAGTTGGTCTGGGTTACATCATAGTTATAGGGGCCGCGTTCCTGCGGGTAATAGGCCATATTCAGCACGGCAAGGTTTACAGGCACGCCGTTCAGCGGCTGTTTGTTGGGGAAGATCTCAGTCTCCCATACCTGGCGCACGTAGGGTTTCGACAGCTCCCGGTTCGATACGTTCGGTGGAAGCAGGCTGGTACTCTTATCATAAAAGAGAGCATCAATCACATACCAGGCAAGCTTACCTCGGTTAAAACCATACTTCAGGCCCGTTCCCAACGCAGCCTCCGGGAATAAGCCCGCAGCCGTTTGTCCCTGCGGTGTGCTTGCCAGGTACCAGGTGCCGATATTTTTCAGGTCGATGGTCGATTTGGCGCCCTCAAAGTCATCAATATAGGTCGTCCCTGCCGAGCCGATCGCCTTGGAATGGCCCGGGATAAACTGGGCAAATTCGGCATCTACCGATACCGATGAGGGGGCCTTGGTCGAGATCAGCGGAAGGGCATCGACGAAACGGGTGATCAGCCTCGATTGGGTACGGTAGGAAAGATTAAGCCCCCATACCGTATTCGACATCGGTTCATCCCCGTAATTGACCTTCTGGGTCAGAGGTCGTTCGTTCAGATTGAGAATTGTACCACCGATTACGAAATCCTTGTTGATCTTGTAATCCACATGCGCTCCCATCAGCCTTTTGGTCTGGACATTAAACATCTCATTGCTTTCGAGGGAGATGTTGATAGGTGTTCCCGAATTCATCACCCCTTCGTTAAGGATCCGCACGCGGCCCAGCGTATAGTCAACCGTATAGTCAATATTTTCACGCAATACCATACCGCCTGCGGTGATTTTCACCGAACCTGCCGGGACATTCAACGCATTCAGCGAGATTTCCGATCCTGAAGCCGACTTATAGGTTCCGTCAAGGACAAATTTATTTTTGTCGGGATATTGCCGCGCCATCGACTTGGTCATCGTGTAGAGGGAATCATAGCAATATTTGTTTGCAAGGGCGGTCGATCCCTTCGGGTCGGCCGGATTATAGATCGAATCGCGCAGGTCCTTCCCGAAAGGTTCCAACTCGGGGAAAAAGATACGTCCGTTCGACGCCTGGATCGTACCGCCCTGAGTGGCGGCCTGGTCGATGAAATCGAACATGCCGTCGCCCGGTGGATTCATCTGCTGGTTGAGATTATCCAGGCTCAGCACGCGAAGTAAAGGAACACCTTTAAGGCGCCCTTCGGCAAGGTATGAGGTAGGAACACCGTTGGCATTTCCGGAGTAAAGAATATTGAG
>CAIYQH010000109.1 GCA_903928285.1 uncultured Bacteroidales bacterium | reverse complement strand
AATGATCAACAAGGCGCGCTGGTACGAACTGAAGTTCAACCCCATCGCGCTGATCGAATCCTTATCATACAAGGAGTTGCAGGATCTCAGCGCCAACGATGATTTCATCACCAAACTCGACAAAGTCACCGCCGACTTTAACCGGTATATGTTGAAGGCTGCTGAAAAGCCCCACGAAATGGTGGCCTATTTCAGCATGGAATACGGACTTCACGACACAGTAAAGATATTTTCAGGAGGGCTGGGTATGCTCGCCGGCGATTATCTGAAGGAGGCCAGCGATTCGAATTACAACATTGTGGGTATCGGCCTGCTTTACCGGTATGGGTATTTTACGCAGAGTCTCTCCATCTTCGGCGATCAGATCGCCATTTATACACCGCAGAAGTTCACTCATATGCCGCTGATCCCTGTCAGGGATGAACAGGGTAACTGGATCAAGACCTCGATCGCCCTTCCCGGGCGCACCATGTATGCCAAAATATGGAGATGCGATGTGGGCCGAGTTCCATTGTACCTGATGGATACCGACATTGAGGAGAACGAAGAGGCCGATCGCAGCATTACCTACCAGCTTTATGGCGGGGATCTTGAAAACAGGCTGCGCCAGGAACTGCTGCTCGGCATTGGCGGCATCCGCATGCTCGATGCGCTTGGGATTAATCCCGACGTATATCACAGCAATGAGGGCCATTCGGCCTTTATCGGGCTCGAACGGTTGCGCAAACTGATCCAGAATGAGAAGCTCACGTTCCAGCAGGCGATGGAGATGATACGCTGTTCCACGCTGTTCACCACCCACACCCCCGTACCGGCGGGTCATGACACCTTCCCCGAGGATTTGCTGCGCAGGTATCTGTCGCACTATCCCGACCACCTGAACCAGAAATGGGAGCAGTTTATGAACCTGGGCCGGATGGCCGACAACGATACCAATGAGAAATTCTCCATGAGCGTGCTGGCAGCCAAACTTTCTCAGGAAATCAACGGTGTAAGCAAGATCCATGGCAGGGTTACCCGCGAGATGTTCGTGAAGCTCTACCAGGGCTATTACCCTGAGGAGCTGCATATCGGTTATGTTACCAACGGGGTGCATCTGCCAACCTGGACTGCAAAATCGTGGCAACAGCTCTACAGCAAGACCTTCGGCGAGGAATATTTCCAGGATCAGTCAAATCCAGCCTTCTGGAAGAATATCCATAAGGTGGATGATCTTACAATTTGGAATACCAAACTGAAACAGAAAAACCAGATGACGGAATTCCTGTTGCAGCACCTGTATGATGATATGACCCGCCGTCATGAAAACCCGAAGCTGATCTTCAAGATCCGAGAGCTGGCCAATCCGAAAGCGCTGACCATCGGCTTTGCCAGGCGATTCGCCACCTACAAGAGGGCACACCTGCTTTTCAGCAACCTCGACAGGCTTTCGCGCATCGTCAACAACAAGGAGCGGCCCGTGCAGTTCATGTTTGCCGGCAAGGCCCATCCCAACGACAAAGCCGGGCAGGATCTGATCAAACGGATCTTCGAGATTTCGCATATCCCCGAATTTGTCGGCAAAATCTTCTTTTTCGAGAATTACGACATGGAGGTGGCCAAATACCTTATCAAAGGTGTCGATATCTGGCTCAATACCCCCACGCGGCCACTGGAGGCCTCGGGCACCAGCGGCGAGAAGGCCGTGATGAACGGTGTCGTCAACTTCAGCGTATTGGACGGATGGTGGGCAGAAGGTTATCGTCCCAATGCCGGCTGGATGCTGAAAGAGGAGTCAACGTATGACAACCACCAGTTCCAGGATGAGCTTGATGCCGAAACCATCTATTCCATCCTCGAAGAGGAGATCATCCCGATCTATTATGATGTAAATGAACAGAATGTCCCGGTGAAATGGGTCTCCTATATCAAAAACACCATCTCCGAGATCGCACCTCATTTTACCATGAAACGGCAGCTGGATGATTATATCCGCCAGTATTACAGTCCGTTGTTTAAACGCTCGCGACTCATGGCCGCTAAAAATTACGAGATGGCGCGTCATATTGCCAACTGGAAGCGCAAGGTAAGCAGAGGATGGGAGAGCATCGAGGTGATCAGCGTGAATATTCCCGACTCCAGCCAGAAACCCTTATCGCTGGGAGAGTCGTTCAAGGCCGAAATTACCCTCGACCTCAACGAACTGTCGGGAACCGATATCGGCATCGAGGTGCTTTTCGGTAAAAAAATCAACGACGAGGTGAAGGAGCCTATTTTTATCGAGGCGATGACCATAGCAAGCGCTGAAAGCAACATGGTGACCTTTGCCTGCGATATCCCTTTCAAACAGGCCGGCGTATATGATTATGCCTTCAGACTGTTCCCTAAGAGTCCGTTATTACCTCATCGTCAGGATTTTAATCTTGTTAAATGGATTTAATCCACCTATTTATGTTATTCCTATCTTTGCAAAAAAATTAACACGACCCTATGAAGTTACTTGAAGGAAAGACAGCACTCATCACCGGTGCAAACCGGGGAATTGGTAAATCGATTGCCTTGAAATTTGCCGAACATGGCGCTAATGTAGCCTTTTCAGATATCCAATACAATGACGACTCCAAACTGCTGGAGCAGGAACTCGCCGTCTTCGGTGTTAAAGCCAAAGGTTATGCTTCCGATGCAAGTTCCTTTACCGACAGTGAATCGCTTATCAGCCAGATTCTTGAAGATTTCCAAACCATCGATATCCTGGTAAACAATGCGGGGATCACCCGCGATAACCTGTTGCTCCGGATGACCGAGGTGGACTGGGACCGGGTGATCAACGTAAACCTGAAATCGGTGTTCAACCTGACAAAAGCCATCCAGCGGGTGATGATCAAGCAACGTTATGGCTCGATCGTCAACATGAGTTCGGTGGTCGGCGTTGAGGGAAACAGCGGACAATCGAACTATGCGGCATCCAAAGCAGGGATTATCGGCTTTACCAAATCGATCGCACAGGAGCTCGGATCCCGCAATATCCGATGCAACGCCATCGCCCCGGGGTATATCGAAACCGAGATGACTGCCAAACTTCCCCAGGAGGCGCGCGACAAGTGGATCCAGGATATCCCGATGCGCCGTGCCGGCACTCCCGACGATGTTGCAAACCTTGCATTATTTCTCGCTTCTGACCTGAGTTCTTACATCAACGGACAGGCCATTCCTGTCTGCGGTGGATTACACACCTAATGATTACTGAATACCCTTCCGGTTTAATTCCACTTTGTCTCCTGCTTGGAGCAGTCTATGCATGGGCGCTCTATTACCCCGGTATGAAAAGGGGGATGGGGAATCCGCTCACCTGGGGCATGTCTGCGCTGCGGTTCCTGTCTGCGTCGCTTATCGCTTTCCTGTTGTTGTCTCCGCTGATAAAACGTACGGAAAAGCGGCTGGAAAAACCTGTGATCGTTATTGGTGTGGATAACTCACAATCGATGGTCCTGGGTAATGATTCGGCCTGGTGCCGGAAGGATTTTCCAGACCGGCTGAAACAACTGGTTGCCGCACTGCAGCAAAAATGCGACATAAGACTTTATTCATTTGACGATAAACTGTCAAATGGATTCACAGGTACCTACAAGGGTTCCAAAACCGACATCTCCGTTTTTTTCAGGGAGGTCAATACCCGCTATACCAACCGGAATGCGGCTGCCGTAATACTGGCAACCGATGGTATCTATAATGGAGGTACCGATCCCTTTTACGCCGCTCAGAAAATTCCCTTCCCCATCTATGCAATTGCCATGGGAGATACCATTCTGAAAAAGGATATCTCCATCCTGAAGGTTCTGGTCAACAAAACAGCGTACAGGGGAGACAGGTTCCCTGTTGAAGTACTGGTTGCAATGAATAAATGCAACGGTCTGAAAACAAAGCTAACTCTTTCGCAGGGTACCCGGCTCATAGAATCGAAGGAGCTCAGGGCTACCGGCGACCGTTCCCTGCAGCGGGCGACCTTTTTTCTGGAGGCAAAGGAGGCTGGCATGATCCGATATTCACTTCAACTCGATCAGGTGGAGGGGGATGGAAGCCGTTCCAACAACCATAACGATTTCCTGGTAGAAGTACTGGAGGCCAGGCAGAAAATCGCACTCGTCTCTGCAGCCCCGCACCCCGACATGATGGCGATCGAAAAAGCGCTGGAGGGTTCATCGCATTTTGAGGTGGAAACCATCAATACCGAATCGCTTCCCCGTTCCTTTGAAAAATATGACCTGGTCATTCTGAATCAGCTGCCCTCTGTCGCCAATGTAACCGATCTCACAGGTTTATTGCTGTCGAAGATCCCGCTGCTGATCATTGTGGGTTCCCAAACCGACCTGAATGCCCTTAACCGCCTCCAGGCCGGACTTATTGTCAATTCCCCGAAAAACACCTTCTCTGAATCGCAGCCCTCATTTAACCCCGACTTTTCGCTGTTTACCGTCGATCTGAAGGACCAGGCTGTTTTCAGGGAGTTTCCCCCGCTGCAATGCCCGTTCGGAACCTACCAGGTAAGTCCGCTGGCGGAGGTGTTGTACTACCAGAAAATCGGGAATGTGGCGACTAAAACCCCCATGGTCATTTATACCCATGCCCTCGACCGCAAGGTGGGCATTATCGCCGGTGAAAATATCTGGAGATGGAGAATCTCCAACTATATCCAGCAATCGAACCACGAAAGTTTCGACCTGTGGATCGATAAAACAGCGCAATATCTCTCTGCCAGGGATGATAAAAGCTTTTTCAGGATCCGGGTGAAAAATAAAATCTACGAAAACGAACCTGTTGAATTCGAAGCTGAATTGTATAATGGCTCTTACGAATTGATCAACCAGCCCGACGTCAGCATGACCATTACCGACCATGAAAACAAAAGCTATCCCTTTGTTTTCAGCAAGACCCGGAAGGGCTATTTCCTGAATGCAGGCATGTTCCCGGCAGGCGAATACAATTACAAAGCTTCGGTCAAAGCCGGACCAGCCACCTACGAGAAAACCGGAAAACTGTTTATCGAAACTGTGAATATCGAAAGTTCGAACCTGGTTGCCGACCACAACCTGCTGTTCAGAATTGCATCAGCCCACGACGGAGAGATGGTGTTACCTGCCGATATGGGAAAACTGGCCGGAAAAATCCTGGCAAGAAATGACATCCGTTCCGTTGCCGTTTACCAGAACCGTATGTCGGACCTGATCGGCAATCCCTGGCTTTTTGCCCTGGTCATCCTGCTCCTTACCGCCGAATGGGTCATCCGTAAACGGGAGGGTTTGTAATATGGATTACAGATCCC
The DNA here is from genome assembly GCA_903928285.1 of uncultured Bacteroidales bacterium. Taxonomy (GTDB): domain Bacteria; phylum Bacteroidota; class Bacteroidia; order Bacteroidales; family FEN-979; genus CAIVAT01. The sequence goes on along the minus strand of CAIYQH010000109.1, from coordinate 5,391 downwards.
TTTTCACCAGGCTCCAATAGACAATCCCGATCATCGCCGCTGCGTAGATCAAAGGAATGCAACAGGCTCCGATACTGACTGATTCCTGCAAATTCAATCCCATCACCTGTTTGAGAATTGGTATCGCCGGGTATTCGGTTACCCGGATGATCGAATTTACCGGCAGGAAGGTCGAGATATCGTTTTTAAAGACAAAGGGGGCTTTCAGCAGGTGGTAGAGAATCGGTTCGGCGATGAATACATACAGGGTGAAAATGGCAATGGCGAGCCCGGTATTGCGAAGGATAAAGCCAAAAAAGAGGGCGACCACCGGGAAGCAGACCCTGGGGACGAAGAAGCCGGCGATGAAGGAGGATTTCTGAAGCACCATTTGCAGGGTGATCCCCGAGGTATGGGATAACCCGATGATCAGTGTGCTCAGGGTAAGAAACAGGGTCATTACTAGCGATATCACCAGGATCAGCAGTAGTTTTGCTGCCAGGAACTCAGCCTTGCTCATCCCGGTGATCATGTTCTGCCGGATGGTCTTGAAGGTATATTCGTTGGTGACCAGGATCAGGATGATGATTCCGGGAAAGATCAGCACATACCGGATGGTGGCGAAGAAGGCAATGTTCTGCCAGACCCAGGGGAAAAAATAGATGTTGATATGCGGAAAAGGGATGGGAGAGTGGCGGTTCAGGTTGTCAACCATATTGTTGATCATAAACTCAGCCATCAGCAAACCAGCGCCAAGAAAGAGGAAATAGAGTCCAAAGAGGACCCAGAAGATCTTGTAGGTCAGGATCTTTTTATATTCGATTTTTAAGAGCTTTATCATGCGTTGTCACGTAAAAGTTCAAGGAAATGTTGTTCGAGGGTGCGCTTGCGTTCCGACAAATGGGTGAGGATAATCCCTTTTCCGAAGAAATACTGATTCAGGATTTCAGGATTGACGGCGTCGCTGAAACAGGCGAGGATCTTATCCCCCTCCCGGGTCATCGAATGATAGGAGGGATAGGCCTTCACCGCGAGGGTAAGCGCCTCCGTATCCCGGGCCGAGAGTTCCATGGAGTCGGAGATGGCCAGTACTTCACTGACCTTCCCATCGAAGAGTTTGCGTCCTTTGCTTAACACCGCCACATGGCTGCATATCTTCTGAACCTCATCAAGCAGGTGGGAGGCGATGATGATGGTCGTACCCTGGTTTGCAATATGCAGGATCAGTTCACGGATATGTGCGATCCCTTGCGGATCCAGCCCGTTGGTAGGCTCATCCAGGATCAGGATATCGGGGTTGCCCAGAAGGGCCGATGCAACGGCCAGCCGCTGTTTCATCCCGTAAGAAAAGGTTTTAAACCGCGAATTCCGCCGTTCATAAAGACCCGTAAGCTGCAGTACGCGGTCGATGTCGTCATAGCCGATCCCTTTGATATCGGCTACGATTTTCAGGTTTACCACAGGACTCAGGTAGGGAAAGAAATTAGGGCTTTCGATCACGCTGCCGATCCGTTTGCGGCTCGCTGTGGATGGGGCTTTGCCAAACCACATGTAAGTGCCGCTGTTGGCTTTGATCAGGTCAAGGATGATGCTGAGGGTGGTCGTTTTCCCACTGCCGTTTGGACCGAGGATCCCAAAAACCTGGCCATTTTTTACATCCAGCGAAAGATTGCTGACAGCCTGAATCTTGCCGTATCGCTTCGAGATGTTGCTGATGGATAGTACAGTTTCCAAATGATGAGCCTATAAGGTGAACAATAATGAGGTTAAGACGAGGGTTTGACCGATTTGTTACAGACGAATACCAGCTTTAAAAACGAAGAAAGAGGAACATTAAAACGATCTCCGGCTCAATTGGGTTTATGTTCAACCACAATGACACCATGAAGGCACAATGGTACAATGAAAAAAACACAACGTATCTGCATGTCTTAAAGCTTATGTCAGTGATAAAGAAGGAAAATGGCAGGTCGCTTGTTGATATCAGGTTTGGTTTTTTTCCAGGCGCCGATGGTTTTGGTAATGATGACTTCGTTTGCGCCCGTCACATCGCAGGCGATGCACAGGCGGGTATTTTCCTGACACACGGTGACCAGCGATTCGAGCATCCGGAGGTTGCGGTAAGGAGTTTCGATAAAGATCTGGGTCTGGTCTTTTTCACGGATGGCACGTTCGATTTCCCTGATCTTTTTCACTCTCAGTGTTTTATCAGATGGAAGATATCCCAGGAAGGAAAAATGCTGGCCGTTGAATCCGGAGGCCATGAGCGCAAGCAGGATGGAGGAGGGGCCTGTCAGGGGAACCACGCTGATTCCCAGTTCGTGGGCAGCTGATACCAGCAGGTTTCCCGGGTCGGCCACGCAGGGAACACCCGCCTCCGACAGCAGCCCGATATCCTGACCTTCGGCAGCCACTGCCAGGAACTGGTGAAGGTTGACCAGATCGGAATGCTCATTGAATACCAGGAATGTCAGGTCATCAACAGGGCAGGGGATGCCGGCTTTGATAAGAAAGCGCCTGGCGGTACGAACCTCCTCCACAATAAAATACCGGAGCCGCCTGATGACGGCCAGTGTCCCTTCGGGGATGACCGATTCAACAGGGCCTTCGGCCAACGGAGATGGGATGAGGTATAGTTTTCCTTTATTCACCATATTCATTTCAGATTTCAGAAGCGCGCATTGGTCTTCAGGCCTTCTGCGATCCGTTTCCAACGGGCATTTCCTGCTTTATCCAGGGTAATGCATCGAGATCGACATTTCCTCCCGAGAGGATAATTCCAATTTTTTTACCGGTGATCTGTACTTTTCCTTCCATAATGGCGGCAAAGGGCACGGCTGATGAGGGTTCCACAATAATTTTCAACCGTTCCCACAAAAAGCGCATAGCCTTCACGATACTCTCTTCACGCACCGTCACGATTTCTTGAACATGGTTCAGGATGATCGGGAAGGTGATCGATCCCAGTGAAGTCCGCAAGCCGTCGGCAATGGTGTCGGGATTAACCGAGGGGATCAGCCGCTGTTGGGTAAAGGATTGCCAGGCATCGTCGGCCTGTTCGGGCTCAGCCGCCATGACCCTGGTCGCCGGGCTGAAAAAGTGTGCCGACAGGCTGGTTCCGCTAAGCAAACCACCTCCCCCGACCGGCGCCATGACGATATCGAGCTCCTTTTCCTCATCAAAAAGTTCCAGCGCTGCCGTTGCCTGCCCGGCAATGATGCGTTCATTGTTATAGGGATGAATCTCGGTGGCCCCTGTTTCAACCAGGATCCTGGCCAGGGTAGTTTCACGGGAGGCAAGATTGGGTTCGCAAAGGGTAATTATTCCGCCGTAACCCTTTACTGCTGCAATTTTTATTTTCGACGAATCGGATGGCATGACGATGTAAGCCCGCGTATTCACAAGCGACGCAGCCCATGCAAGCGCCTGGGCATGATTGCCCGATGAGTGCGTTGCAACGCCGCGATGCAGCAGGTTTTTATCAAGCGACAGCACTGCATTGGTCGCCCCGCGTGCCTTGAAAGCGCCTACCTTCTGGAAATTCTCACATTTGAAGAATACTGTTGCATCGAAGATGCGGTCGATGGTGTGGGAAGTAACGACGGGGGTTCTGTTGATATAGGGACTGATCCTGCGGGCGGCCCGGAGAATCGTTTCGGCATCAGGCTGGATCTCTGTTCCAGGGATCATGACCGGGATTTATCAGTTAATAATTTCTTTGCCAGCTTATCACATGCCAGGTCGAGCAGCAGGAAAACCTCTTCGAAGGCCTCCTGGTCGTGGTACCAGGGATCCTTCACACCCAGGTTTTGCCAGGGAGAAATCACATTCAGCATATAATCAACCTTGGCCCTGTCGGAGGCGTTGCGGGCATGTTTCATGACATTGTTGAAATGGCCTGTATCCATCACATAAATCAGGTCGAAATCATCAAAATCCCCGGTGGTAAAGAGCCTGGCGCGGTGACCGGCAATATCGAGCCCGTGCCGGGAAGCCGTAAGCTGTGCCCTGCGGTCGGGAGGGTCGCCAATATGGAAAGATTCAAAACCACAGGAGTCAACCCGGCCGGGGATGTGCAGGGCATTCAATTTATCCTTCAGGATGCCCTCCGCGAGCGGGGAACGACAGATATTACCGGTACAGACAAACAGGATGTTTACCAAGGCGGGCTGGGGGTTACAATTTGATCCGTTTGTCGAGTTCTTCAACAAACTGGCGGAACTGTTTATCGGTCTCAACCCGGTTGTTCACGGTACGGCAGGCGTGGAGAACCGTTGCATGGTCTTTGTTTCCGCAATGCAGGCCAATACTGGCAAGCGACGATTTGGTGTGTTTCTTCGAGAAATACATGGAGAGCTGCCTGGCCTGTACAATTTCACGTTTCCTGGTTTTGGAATGGATCATCTCCACGGGAATGTTGAAATAGTCGCACACCACCTTCTGGATATAATCGATCGAGATTTCGCGCGAGGTGTTTTTGACAAACTTGTCGATCATCTGCTTGGCAAGATCCAGGGTAATGGTTTTCTTGTTCAGCGACGATTGCGCCAGCAGGGAGATCAGCGCCCCTTCCAGTTCGCGGACATTGGTATTGATATTATAGGCAAGATATTCAACCACTTCGGCGGGGATCTGGATACCGTCGTTGTAAAGCTTTTTGTGCAGGATGGCAATGCGGGTTTCAAGGTCGGGTACCTGCAGGTCGGCCGACAATCCCCATTTGAAACGGGAAAGAAGCCGCGGTTCGATGCCCTTCATCTCCACAGGCGGCTTGTCGGAGGTCAGGATGATCTGGTTGCTCTTCTGGTGCAGATGGTTGAAGATGTGAAAGAACACATCCTGGGTCTTCTCTTTCCCGGCAAGGTTATGGATATCGTCAATGATCAGCACATCGATCATCTGGTAAAAATGGATGAAATCGTTGGCATTGTTGTTCTTAACGGAATCGATAAACTGGTTGGTAAACTGGTCGGTTGTAACATACAGAACCGTCTTTTCAGGAAAATTATTTTTTACCTGCAAGCCGATTGCATGGGAGAGATGGGTCTTGCCCAGGCCGGTATGACTGTATACCAACAGAGGGTTAAACGCTGTTTTGCCCGGATTGCCGGCCACTGCAAAACCTGCTGACCGGGCAAGCCTGTTACAATCGCCTTCAATAAAATTGTCAAATGAATAACTCTCAATCAACTGAGAATTGATTTTAATCTTCTTCAGCCCGGGGATGATAAACGGGTTGGGAATCTCTTTTGATGAACCTCTGTTCAGATCGAGGGGCATGGAAACCGGTTGATTTAAGGTTGCTTTTTTTTCGCCGGTAGGGACCTTGATGGTATAAGGCCCGGGATCACTGTCACTATTGTCAACAATGATACTGTATTCCAACCGGCCTTCATTTCCCAATTCCTTTTT
>CAIYQH010000108.1 GCA_903928285.1 uncultured Bacteroidales bacterium | reverse complement strand
TCCCGAACTTAAAGATGTTCAGCAACGAACGGAGCCTGATAACCGACTGAATACCCCCTGCCGATATCCTGATCTTTCGTTTGAGCTCCTCCTTCACATTTGCGGAGGCCGTTTCAATGGCATAGGCATCCGGGTCGTACTGGATGGTATATCCTTTCTGCGCAACCCGCAGCGATATGATAAAGTCGTCGAGCAGCGTATCGCGTTCCACCTCCTGGAATAGTTCAGTGCGGATGGCAAACAGTTCGCCGGCTGCCCCTACAACAGAATAAAGTTCTGCATCCCATTTTTTAAGGGTAGATTCATATTTCCAGTAGAGTCCTTCCCCGGCGCCGGCTGCCGAGTCCTTTTCCTTGCTGTAGATTCGCTTTTCGCCGGATACGCAACCGACTTTCGGATCGCTGAACAGGTGTACGATCCGCCTGATCGACTCGCGTCCCAGCATGGTATTGGCATCACAAAATACAACGACAGGCGTTTTTACAAATTGCATCCCCCGGTTCATGGCGCCGATCTTGCCGCTTCGCTGGGGAAGGTGGTATACCTCGATCCCATCATACTTTTTAAGTTCTTCAGGAGTTCCGTCGTCCGAACCATCGGTAACCCATACCATGTGCAGTTTTTCCTTCGGGTATTCCAGTTCCAGGGAGTTCCTGACCTTGTCAGCCACAAAATCCTTTTCATTATAAGCTGCAATAAACAGGGTTACCTCCGGTTCATAACCGGCTTCGGTATTTACTCCTTTTTTACCCAATAATCTTTTGATCCTGACCATGATAAATAACAGGATGCCATATCCGATATAGGCATAAAATACTATAAAAAGCAGGATCCAGAAGATGATTTTTAAGATGACCATAAAGCAGGTTTATATGGTTTATGCGATTATTTTTTTTGCAAAGATGTTGAACTCGTCGACGATTCCTATGTTAAACCCGGCAATTTCGCTGAGCGCAATCTCAATCGGGTCCTTGCCTGTGTGTTTTGCTTCCATCACAAAGGTGATATTCGGGAATTGCCTGATAAACCCGGCAGCACCGCGGATCGCCTCGGCTTCCATCCCTTCAATATCAAGTTTGAAAAGTATCCGGTCTGTCGTCTTAAGATTCAATTCCGGCAGAAGAGAATCAAAAGTACGGATATCCGCCTGGCAATCCGATTCCCCCGGATCTGCCGATTTACAGGAGGCACCTGTATTGACCGGGTCAAAGGTAAAATGTTCCACTGTATTAACTTCGCCCAAACCATAAGGGAATGTGGTAATTTTTCCTGTCAGGTTATTCAACTCGAGATTCCGGGTAAGTACCCTGAAATTGCTTTCCATAGGTTCAAAAGCAATGCATCTTGCTCCGAATCGTGAAAGCAGGATGGAGTAATCGCCCACACAGGCTCCGCCGTCGATAAACACGTTGTAGTCTTTAATATGGTCAAGCATGTATTTTTTCACTCCCCACTCATAGCCATAGTTCGCAAATTGAAAATCATTGGTATTCTTCCGGCAGTAAAATTTTCCGATGGTGGTTTGAATGATCCTGTCTTTTTTGTGGGAGGAGTGGTTTACGATATAACGGGCAGATGCAAAGATTGACAAGAAATCGCCATGCGATAAATAATCGTAAAAATACCTCGAATATGTGCTCAGTTTACCCATTTTCTTTCATCTGTTCCCCCCTGATTATCCGGAAAACCAGTAATAAACAGGTCCGGACATATAGCATGGGGGATGTATAATTCTAAGATCCCAGTTTCAATCCTATTTCATGATAGATCTGCAAAACATTTTCCGCCATCGACTTCCAGGAGAATTTTGCTGCCTGGACAAATCCTTTCCGTATCAGATCATCTTTCAGGAGAGGGTCGGTGGTTATCCTCAGTAAGGCCGCTGTAATCTCTTCCGGTTTATATGGATCGATAATAATGGCAGCCTGCCCGGCAACTTCAGGCATGGAAGATGTATTGGAGGTGATGACCGGCACCCCGCATGCCATTGCTTCGAGCATGGGGATTCCAAAACTTTCGCGCAGCGAAGGATATAGGAATACCTCGCATTGACTGTAAATGGCCGGAAGATCGGTGTTGACCACGTATCCTGTGAGAATAATCCTGTTTATCAGTGTATTATCCCCGATCTCATTCAGGAGTTTATCCAGTTCCACCCGGTCATAATCAAGCATCACAAGCATCATATCACTCCCGGTCTGTTTCACAAAATCAGAATAGGCTTTCAGGGTACCTTTGGTATTTTTCTTGGGATCG
>CAIYQH010000107.1 GCA_903928285.1 uncultured Bacteroidales bacterium | reverse complement strand
GATGTAACACCATGTAACGATGATGAACAACTATTCACTGTTTACGGGCGTTTCATAGATATGTGCCTGATAATCAAAAGTAGCTTCCTTACCCTTGGAGGGGAGGGAGACTTTTTGCAGTAAGCAAAGGTGGTCCACCTGATGATAACAAGGGATTTATCACTTCCGGGTCATTCTAAGAAATTGGTGATGCGGTCTTCATTTTCATTATTCATTGTTCATTAATTTGATCGATCGGAATCATACCAGCAGACAGGCATTTACAGGTAGTTATATTTTCTTTCCATGACAACTGGCACAAAAGTGACCAGTCATATTCATTAACGTCATGGGTTATTCGATATTCCTTATTCGCTGTTCAAATTTCATTTTTCATTGCAGCCGTATCCTCGGGTCCAGCAGTCCGTAAAGAATATCCACCATCAGGTTGATTATGATGAGGATGATGGATATAAAAAGAACGGCACCCATTACCACCGGGAAATCGTATTTATCGAGGGCATTGACGATAACCACCCCAATTCCTTTCCAGTCGAACACGAATTCTACAAATACCGCGCCGGCCAGCAGCGAGGCAAGCCAGCCTGAGATGGCGGTGACCACCGGGTTGAGCGCATTTTTCAATGCATGTTTGAGGATAACCCTGCTTTTGCTCAACCCCTTGGCCTTTGCCGTCCGGATGTAGTCCTGGGTCATCACCTCCAGCAACGAATTGCGGGTCAGCTCCACGATAATGGCCAGCGGCCGTATACCGAGTGTCAGAGCCGGCAGGATGAGGTTTTTCAACTCCAGGTAGCTTCCGCGGCCGAAATCGTCGACCCCGAACAAACTACCCGTCATGTTCAACCCTGTGAACCTTACCAATACAAACGCAAAAATCCATGCGTTCAGTATGGCAACAAAAAAAGAGGGGAGCGACATTCCCAGCACGGAGAAGATAAGCGTTGCCCGGTCGATGAAACGGTTCCTGTAAACGGCACAGACAATCCCCATGGCAATGCCAACGATGATGGCAAAGATCATGGCCACCAGAGCCAGGATAATGGTGTTGACAAATCCCTCGGCAAGGATCTCCGTAACATTCCGTTTTGACTGGTACGACCTGCGCAGGTAAGGAACCTTCAGTACCAGGGCCATGTTGCCGGCCGACAGCAATTTCACAGTTTTTCCATATTTGGCAGGGTCGAGGAAGAGAAAGGAGTTCTTGTCACCAGCCGAATGGAGTGAAACGGGTGAAAGGTCATTCAGGTAGTTCAGGAACTGCACCGGCAGCGGTTTGTCGCGGCCAAGATCCTTATTGATGGCAATTACCGACGCAACATCGGCACGTTGCCCCAGCATCATGCGGGCAGGGTCGCCCGGGAGGACGTTGAACAGAAAAAAGACCACTACGATGACACCCAGGAGGACGAGGAGCCCGTAGCCAAGCCTTTTTAAGATAAAATGTCCCATGTTTTCCGGGTGTGGTGTTTATTGCAGGAGATAACCATCAGGTCAACCAGTGGCCTGATTTATTTTTTCAGGTATTTTTTCTTTACCTCATCATAGTAAGGAAAATCGCGGAAGCCCCATTTTGCAATGACGATACCGTTTTTAATCAGGATAAGGCCGGGACTGGAGCGGACCATGGTTTTAAGCACCACATCGTCGGAGTTGTAAAAGTCGAAGGAGGCCCCGTTAGCCATCCTGAATTTTTTAATGACGGCCGGCAGTGAATTGGTAAGGCAGACAAAGGAATAACCGTCGGCATATGCCTTTTTAAACAGGGGTAATATCTTATGGAAGCCTTCGACATTGGTTTTGGTGAGGTCATAGGCTACCAGGATGAACTGGTAGTCGGGGTTGTTCAATACATTGGCCGTAAAATCGCCTCCATACTGGTCTTCAATGCGGAGGATCAGTCCCTGTGAATTGGGATCGACCACCCGCTGGCTTTTAAAGATCCATTCGGAAAGCCAGGTCGAATCGTTCCACGGGTAATTGGGGGAGACATATTCCTTTTCTGCACCTGTGTGTTTGTTTTTATAGGTTACATAAAAGGTCACGGGCAGGGGTTCGGTCTTGCTGACCTTATTCCCCACTTTCCATCCCATAAAGTCGATCAATGGAAGATGGCGGTAACACCCAACCGACATGGAGGCAAACCCGACCAAGGTAATAAGCAACAGGACGACATCTCCCCATTGGGGTAACAGGCTTCTGAATTTCTTCCGCCAGGCAAAGATGGGCAGGATCAGGGCCATCAGTACCAGGTTTTTGATAAAGGTCTGCACATTGGTGATTTTCAATGCATCTCCGAAGCATCCGCAATCGGGTACAATGTTATAAACCGCATCAAAAAAGGTAAGGATGGTAAAGAACATCATCATGGGGAGCAGCAGCCAAACCGTTTTCCTGATCCACAGGTTGAAAAGCAGGCTGATCCCGAGCAGGAATTCGAGGGTACAAAGGAAAATCGTCAGTACCAGGCTGAAACTCATGAACCAGGGTAAGTTAAAGGCGATAAAATAATCATCCATCTTGTAAACCGTTCCCAACGGGTCTATACCTTTTACAAAACCAGAGAAAATAAATACCAGTCCTACAAGGATCCTGAAAATAGTCCTTAATATCTTCATGCGAATAAATTTGAGGCTAAAATTAACAAAAATCTGCCTATTGGTCGTACTTTTGGCCCCTGAATTTAACAAATAAATAACAATTCCGGCATCTCCGGGCGTTTGATCTGCGGGTTTCGCCGGGATGTATTAACACAGGAAAAAATCGATGTCAATTTTGTTTTGCGGTTCGAAGTCGCTCGATTTATCGGTTCCAAAGGTCATGGGGATCCTTAATGTAACACCCGACTCTTTTTATGATGGCGGCAGGTTTCCCGACATGGTTTCCAGGATACGGCATGTTGAAAAGATGGTGCATGACGGAGCCTCGATCATAGACATCGGGGCTGTTTCCACGCGGCCGGGCGCTCCTGGCGTGCAGGAAAAGGATGAGATTACCCGCATCACGGAGACCCTGGCGGCGCTTTGCCCTGAATTCCCGGGAACGGTATTTTCGGTGGATACCTATCGCCCGGGTGTTGCCAGGGCAGCTGTCGAACATGGTGCGGAGATGATCAACGACGTTTACGGCGGCCGTTTTGAAAGTACCATGATTGACACAGTTTCCTCGCTGAATGTACCTTACGTGCTGATGCACATGAAGGGGACACCTGAAACGATGCAACTGGCCCCCACTTATTCAGATGTTGTGGCCGAGGTTACCTACTTCTTTGAACAGCAGCTGGCCCGGTGCCGGGAGCAGGGAATCCGCCAGGTCATCATCGATCCGGGGTTCGGGTTTGGGAAAGATGTCACACACAACTTTACACTCCTGTCGCGTCTCGACTCCTTCAGGTCGCTTGGTGTGCCCATCCTGGCGGGACTTTCCCGCAAATCGATGATCAACCGCGTGCTGAATACCTCCCCGCAGGAGGCCCTGAACGGTACCACCGTACTCAATACCATTGCCCTGCTGAAAGGGGCGTCGATCCTGCGCGTACACGATGTAAAAGAGGCATCGGAGGCTGTCCGGCTCGTAAAAATGGCCGGATAACGGGAATTTGTTAACTTTGAAAAGATATCCGTCCGGAAGGAGCGGGATGTTCAATCGTTAACGTTTTACTGTTCTTTTAATCAAACCATATGTTGCTTGTAGGCCTTTTTTCATTGCGTATTGTTGATGTTGTTGACATTATCCTTTTTGCGATCCTGTTATATGAAATTTACAACCTGGTCAAGGGTACGGCCGGTATCAGGATATTTATCGGCATCATCGCCCTTTACATCATCTGGAAAGTTGTCAAAGCCTTACATATGCAGCTGCTCACCGAGATCCTGGGGCAGTTCATCAGTGTCGGGGTCATTGCGCTGATCGTGGTTTTCCAGCCCGAAATAAGGCAGTTTTTACTGATGGTCGGAAACCTCAGGATCATCAAGAACCAGCGCCGGCGTTTTTTGTTCTGGCGGTTCAAGGTCAACAATCCCATCAACCTGAACATCGACAAGATCGTAAAGGCCTGTCAGAAGATGGCCGAAACAAAAACAGGCGCCCTGATTGTGATTGCGCAGCAAAACGAACTGGCCCAGTATATTGCCACCGGACAGCCAGTCGATGCCTATATTTCCGAGGTGCTTATTGAAACGATTTTCTTTAAGAACAGTCCCCTGCACGACGGGGCCGTGGTGATCATCGGCGACAAGATCAGGGCGGCGCGTTGCATCCTGCCGGTATCGAACAAGGCGACGATCCCCCCCTTTTACGGATTACGCCACCGGGCTGCGGTCGGGATCACTGAGAAATCAGATGCCATCGCCATCATCGTATCGGAAGAACGCGGCGAAATAGCCTATTCATATGAAGGGCTGCTGTTTGAGAACATCTCCCCTACCGGATTGTCGAATTTCCTGGAGAGCCTTTTTAAATAATGCAGGCAATGCAAGCAATGCAGGCAATGCAGGCAATGCAGGCAATGCTTATTTACGTTTTTTAGGTTTTGGGGTTTTTGCCAGGGAGTCGGCGATGCGGAGGCTGTCGGCCTGGCGTTTTGCCTCGAACTCCTTTACGAGCGCTTCGGGTGATTTGCCCAGGTTCATCAGGGCCAGTTTGGCATCCTTTACGAAATCGTTTTTGGGATATTTTTCCATGAACTGCAGGTAGGTTTCACGGGCCCTGTCAAGGTCGTGAACCACATTTTCATAAACAAAGGCCTTGAAAAACATGCAGATGGCTGCTTTCGGTTTATCCGGATAATTCTGGATATACTGGTCAAACAAAGCAATCGCCTTGCCCCCCTCTCCCATATTCATCACCACATTGGCCGATTTAAACAAAAAGCCGGGCGACATGGTATCTTTGGGATGATCTTTTATAAAAGCAGCGTAAAGCTGCAGCAGGGTGTCGGCCTTTTCCCTGTCAAAACTGACCGATTCTGCAGCAAAAAGTCGTTTTTCAAGACTCTGTATCCTGGCTACCGTTTTTTCCCGCGAAGGGCTGCATCCTGCAAGTATGGCAAAGACACCACAAACTAATAATACTGTCGTTCTTTTCATTGTTAAAAAATATGGTTCAGTTATCGTTTATCTTCTGGCCTTTTTTATCTGGGGAAACAGCATCTTGTAAGAAACTTCCACATTCCCTTTGCTGATCTCGGCCAACCTTCGCTTCAGCAGCATCTTTTTCAGGGAGGGCAACCGATCAACAAAGACAATACCCTCGATGTGGTCATATTCATGCTGAATGATCCTGGCGAGAACACCGTCGTAGCGTTCATCATGTTCAACGAAATTTTCATCGAGGTATTTTATATGGATCACAGGTTTGCGCACAATATCCTCGCGAAGTCCGGGGAAACTCAGGCAACCTTCGTTAAAGGAGAACTCCTCTCCCTCTTCGTGGTATATCTCTGCATTGACCAGGGCCTTCCTGAATTGCTCCGCTTCCGGGTATTTTTCAGCGAAGGCGGAGGCATCGATCACGATCACCCTGATGGAACGGTTTACCTGGGGGGCAGCCAGTCCTACCCCATCCGACTGATACATGGTTTCCCACATATTTTCAAGAAATTCGCTGAAATCAGGATAGCCTGTATCGATCGGTTCTGCAACCTTTTTCAATACAGGATGTCCATAGGCAACCACTGGCAATATCATATTTTTTCCATTTTATTATAAAACAATGATTGTTTAAACGGTGCCGGCCACACCATGCCGCCTCCCGTCACGAACGGGCACCGTAACTCACCATCTCCATGTACGACTGGAGGATGATGGTGGCGCTCACGGTATCAACCAGCGCCTTGTCCTGCCGGTCCTTCTTTTTCAACCCGGCCTCCCGGATGGTCCGGGTGGCCATTTTCGAGGTAAAGCGCTCATCCATACGATGAACCGGAATGGTTGTGAAGGCGCTCCTGAGCTTTTCCACGAAGGGCTCGATGAACAGGGCCGATTCGGAGGCGGTGTTGTTCATCTGTTTTGGTTCGCCAACGACAAAACACTCGACAGTGTTTTTCAGGACATAATCCTTTAAAAAATCAAGCAGGTCGGCAGTTTTGACGGTGGTCAGGCCTGTGGCGATTATCTTCAGCTCGTCGGTCACGGCCAGTCCGGTCCGCTTCTGCCCGTAATCAATTGCAACAATCCTGCCCATTTACCCGATTTTTTGCAAAGGTACAAAGTTTTGAAATTTTATCTAATTTTGGAAAGGAGTATTCTGTGGAAAAGATGACGCAAGGAAGGCCATTGTGAACATTGTGTTTAAATCAAACGGATTCATTCTGGCGACAGGATTCTTATTAAAACGACAATATATTTTACAGACTCCGGGCCCCATGGGGTTTTCCAAATTTAAACGACTTATGACCGACCTGAAAGCAAGGATAGAAGCAGCCTGGATAGACCGGGAGTTACTGAAGCAGGATGAAACCAGGGAGACTATCAGGGAGGTTGTTGCCCGGCTTGACCTGGGAGCGCTTCGGATTGCCAGCCCGCAGGCGGGGAATTGGATTACCCATGAGTGGATCAAGAAGGCTGTTATCCTCTACTTTCCCATCATGAAGATGGAACTGACCGAGGTGGGTCCATTCCAGTTTTATGATAAGATCCCCCTGAAGAGAGATTATGACAAATTAGGTATCCGTGTTGTTCCCCATGCCATTGCCCGTTATGGCGCTTTTATTTCGGAGGGGGTGATCATGATGCCCTCCTATATCAATATCGGCGCCTGGGTCGGTCCCGGAACCATGATCGACACCTGGGCCACCGTAGGCTCCTGCGCCCAGATCGGCAGCCACTGCCACCTCAGCGGCGGGGTCGGCATCGGCGGGGTGCTGGAACCTGTCCAGGCGGCGCCCGTAATCATTGAAGACCATTGTTTCCTGGGTTCCCGCTGCATCGTAGTCGAAGGGGTCAGGGTCGGTCGCGAAGCGGTGCTGGGGGCCAATGTCGTATTGACGGGATCCACAAAAATCATCGATGTTTCGGGCGATAAGGCCATCGAATACAAGGGTTATATCCCCGAAAGGTCGGTGGTTATCCCGGGAACGCTGCCAAAAGTTTTTCCCGCCGGCACCTACCAGGTACCCTGTGCGCTGATCATCGGTCAGCGGAAGCCCTCCACCGATCTGAAAACCTCGCTGAACCAGGCCTTACGCGAATTTGACGTAGCCGTATGACGAACAAGATCCTGGTCATCCAAACCGCCTCCATCGGAGATGTCATCCTGGCAACCCCTGTGGTGGAAAAATTACACAGGTATTTACCCGGCAGTTCCATAGACCTGCTGGTGAAAAAGGGAAATGAATCGTTGTTCGCTGCCCATCCGTTTCTTCATGAGGTGCTGGTGTGGGATAAGCGGAGCCGTTCGACCCGCAACTTCGCCCTGTTGATGAGACAGGTGCGGAGAAACAAATACAGCCTGGTAGTCAACCTCCAGCGCTTTTTCAAGACCGGACTGATGACTGCTTTTTCCGGTGCCGCAATGACCATCGGATTCGACAAGAACCCGCTCTCCTTCCAGTTTACGAAGAAGATTGCCCATACCCTCGACGGCATTCATGAGATCTACCGTAATCTGTCGCTGGTTGAGGAGATTACAGGCGAGGGTGCCTGTATGCCACGGCTGTACCCGTCCGCCTCAGATGCTGCGCATATAGCGCCGCTCAATACCGGCACCTATTACACCCTCTCGCCCGCATCGCTTTGGTTTACCAAGCAATATCCTCTTGAAAAATGGGTTGACCTCATCAAACAGGTGCCTGTTGATTCGGCCATTTATTTGCTGGGAGCTGGCGATGACCAGGAACTTTGTGCGAAGATCATGGCAAAGGCATCACATCCCAATACCAGGAACCTTGCCGGAAACCTGACCTTCCTTCAGTCGGCGGCCCTGATGCAGCATGCCGCGATGAATTTCACCAACGACTCTGCTCCGATGCACCTGGCTTCGGCAGTCAATGCGCCTATTACCGCTATCTACTGTTCCACGATACCCGGCTTTGGCTTTGGGCCCCTGTCCGATGATTCGGTAGTGGTGGAAATTGATCACCCCCTCCCCTGCCGTCCCTGCGGACTTCACGGGTACAGGAGCTGTCCCCAAAAACATTTCAGATGCGGATATGAGATCAGGAATGAACAGCTGACAAACAGATTATTACACGATGCCAATTCCTGATTTTCAACCTGCGCAGGCGTTGGGCAATTTGTCAGCTACTTTACCGTTATCTATCGCATAACAGATCGGGCTTGAGTAACACCTCCCAAACCAGAAAACATTCACTTTCCAACATGAAGATACCCACAACCTCTGCCGGCGAGGAAATCAATACTTGTATCAGGATATTAAAGGAGGGCGGCATCCTTCTCTATCCCACCGACACCATCTGGGGTATCGGTTGCGATGCCACCAATGCCACTGCCGTTGAGAAGATTTACAAATTAAAAAACAGGAATGAGAGCAAGCGTATGATCATCCTGACCGACACGCCTGAAAAGATCCAGCGTTACGTGAAGGTCATGCCCGAAATGGCCTGGGACCTGGTCGACTTTGCCGAATCACCGCTGACGATCATCTACCCGGAAGCTCAGAACCTGGCCGCCAATGTCATTGCCGACGATCGTTCGGTGGCCATCCGGGTTGTAAAAGACGAATTCTGCAGGCAATTGATCAGCCAATTCGGCAAACCCATCGTATCAACCTCTGCCAACCTCTCGGGTGCGGATCCTCCCGCAAACTACAACGCCATCGACCAGAGGATTATCGAAGGGGTTGACCATGCTGTGGATGCTTCCTTCGGGCAATCCGGCAATTTCAGGCCTTCTCAGATCATCAAACTCGACGTTAACGGAGAATTCCGGATCATCAGAAAATAACAGTAAAACCACCTTTGCCCATGAAGTCAGCCCTCTTCCTGTTTCTCTCCTGTATCATGTTCTTTTCGGCCCTGTCGGTATCGGGGGGACCAGATGAAAACCCTACCCGGGCATCGGTCAGCGGCCGGCTTACCGACAAGCGCAGCGGAGAGGCGCTGGTGGGGGCCACCGTTTTTGTCAGGGAGCTGAAAACAGGCGCCGTTTCTGATGTATATGGCAATTACTCGCTAACCATGAACGCCGGGAAATACACCCTGATATACTCCTATGTAGGTTACCAGACAATCGAAAAGACTGTGGACCTGACGGTAACAAAGGATGTGAGGATCAGCCTGGAGCTGGAGGCCCTGCTTCGTAATCTGAAGGAGGTGGAGATCACGAGTGAAAAGAATGATAAAAATGTGGTAAAGCCCGAAATGAGTACCTTCCGGATGGATATCAAGACCATCCAGCGCATTCCCGCCCTTTTCGGCGAAGTGGATGTGATCAAGGCCATCCAGATGCTGCCCGGGGTGCAGTCGGTCGGTGAGGGTTCAAGCGGATTCAGCGTCAGGGGCGGCGCTTCCGACCAGAACCTGATCCTGCTTGATGAAGCCACTGTTTATAATGCCTCTCACCTGATGGGTTTTTTCTCGGTATTCAACAATGATGCCATCAAGGATGTGAAGCTATACAAGGGCGATATCCCTGCGAATTACGGGGGCCGGCTTTCATCGGTTCTCGATGTGAGGATGAACGAAGGCAATACCAAGAAAATCGAGGTAAACGGCGGGATCGGCCTGATCTCCAGCCGCCTTACGGTTGAAGGCCCGATCCTGAAGGACCGTTGTTCGTTTGTCATTTCAGGGCGCCGTACCTATGCCGACCTGTTCCTGCCCCTCTCCTCCAATGTTTCGCTCCACAACGACAAACTTTATTTTTACGACCTGAACGCCAAGATCAACTACAAGATCAATGACAACAACCAGATCTTCCTGTCGGGATATTTCGGGCGCGACGTGTTTAAAAACGGATTTGCCCAGATGCAATGGGGCAACGAAACAGCCACCCTGCGCTGGAACCACCTCTTTACCCGCCAGCTCTTCTCCAATTTCTCCTTCATTTACAGCAATTACCTGTATAACCTGAGCACGCCTACCGGCAACACCAATTCGTTTGACTGGACCTCCTACCTCCGCGATCTCGGGTCCAAGGGCGACTTCAGCTATTACCTGAATACCCGGAATACGATCCGTTTCGGGTTTTCGGAGATCTATCATATGTTCAGCCCGGGCGAGGCGAAGGGAATCGGCGACCAGTCGGTGCTGAAGTCGGTAAAGGTTCCCAACAATTACGGGTTCGAGACCGGTATCTATGCCAGCAATGAGCAAAAATTCGGCGATCATTTTACTGCCAAGTATGGCTTGCGGCTCTCCATGTTCCAGAATACGGGGCCTGGCACTGTTTACCACTACACCGCGTCGCATACGGTAATTGATTCAACGGTTTACAAATCAGGCACGCTGTATAACACCTATGCCGGACTTGAACCAAGGCTCGGGGTACTCTATGATTTCAACAGCCGTCATTCGATCAAGGCCAGTTATGCGAGAACCTACCAGTATCTTCAGCTGGCGCAGAATTCGACCGTCGGTACGCCGCTCGACGTCTGGTTCCCGGCCAGTCCCAACATCAAGCCGCAGCTTGCCGACCAGGTGGCCATCGGCTATTTCCGCAATTTCCGCCACAACACCATCGAAACCTCGGTGGAGACCTATTACAAATGGATGCAGCATGTCGTCGACTTCAAGGATTTCGCCAAACTGCTGCTAAACGACACCCTCGAGGGGCAGGTACGTACCGGCAAGGCCTATTCATATGGCGTAGAATTCCTCGTAAGGCTGAATGAAACGAAATTCAACGGATGGGTCAGTTATACCTGGTCGCGCACCTTCCGCCAGATCCAGGAGATCAATAACGGAAACCCTTACCCTGCTCCATACGACAAGCCCCACAACATCTCGGTGGTGATTAACTACGTGATAAGCAAACGGTGGGCCATCTCGGCCAACTGGGTCTACGCAACCGGCGCCCCGGTCACCTTTCCCATCGGGCGCATTGAAATCGGCAACAAGATCAGCGTGATCTATTCCGACCGGAATCAGTACCGTTACCAGGACTACCACAGGCTGGATGTCGCCGTAACCCTTTACAGCAAAGAGAAGGCAGATCGCAAATTCAACTGGGATCTTAACTTTTCAGTCTACAATGTCTACGACCGCCACAATACCTGGTCGATCAATTTCACCCAGGATAACATCAACCCGAACACCACCTATGCAGAAAAGGTTTACCTTTTCGGGATCATTCCCTCCGTCACCTTTAATTTCCATTTCAACAATGACTAGAAAAATTTTCTATATCATCCTGTTGGCAGTTATTGCTGTTGCCTGCACCGAGAAGGTCAACCTGAAACTTGACTCGACCTATACCCGTTTGGTGGTGGATGGCAATGTACAGTCGGATACAGGGGTCTATGCCGTCGCGCTTACCACCTCGGCCGATTATTTCTCCAATGCGCCGCTGCCCAGAGTCCATAATGCAACTGTTACGGTTACGGATGGCGCCAAAATGTTCACCCTGCATGAATCCCAACCGGGCGTTTCAGGCATTTACCAGACCGATCCGGGATTTGCCGGTCAGATCGGGAAATCCTATACCCTGCATATTTCACTTCATGATCTCATTGGAGGGATTTCTTCCGCAGAAGCCACCTCGGTGATGCCATCGGTTCCCCATCTCGATTCGGTTGCCGCTGTTTTTGAGACCCCCTCAAATCACCCGAAGGGTCGGTGGATCATCAAACTATGGGCGCAGGACCCCGGAAATGAAGCCAATTTTTATCTGTTCAACCTTTATAAAAACGGGAGACTGATGACCGATACCATTAACAAGAAGGCTATTTCTGATGATAAATTCTATAATGGCAGTTATATGGATGGCGTGCCAGTGATGCGGCTCAACAATGAAAACTCATGGGAGGCGCTTAAACCCGGTGATACCATCACCCTGCAGATGTCGGGTATCACCAAGGAGTACTACAACTTTATCCAGGAGGTTGACCTCTCCGGGCTCAACATCCCGTTTTTCACAGGACCGCCCGCCAATATCAAGGGGAATGTCAGCAATGGCGGCATCGGTTTCTTCGCCGCCTGGTCGAATAGTTTCAAGAGTGCCATTGTGAAATAGTCACGCAGCGAAATGGCCGTAAAGTGAAGTGACGATCAAGTGAAAGTGTTATCTTTGGGGGATAAACAGCATTTTTATGAAAAATTATATGAGGTTGGCCGGATGGATCCTGGCGGCGACCGTACTGATCGTGCCGTCAACGGCCCTGGCACAGGTGAAACCGCATGATTTCAGGGGATCGTGGGCCGGAAAACTCAACGTACAGGGAATGGAACTGCGGCTGGTGATGAATGTTGCCTTCAGCCCATCGGACAGTGTTACAGTAACTTTCGACAGTCCCGACCAGGGTGCGATGGATTTGCCTACCAGCAAGGTGTTGATCAAAGATGATTCGATACTGGTTTCTGCTAAAAAGATCGGGGGTAAATTTTCAGGCAGGATGAACGCTGATCACAACGCAATACCGGGAAGCTGGAAACAGGGAGGCATGGCATTCCCGCTAACCATGGAAAAACAGGAGAAACCTGTCGCGCTGAATCGTCCGCAGGAGCCACACCACCCCTTTCCATACCTTACCGAGGAGGTGTTTTTTCCCAACCGTGAGGGCGGATTTAACCTGGCCGGCACGCTGACCCTTCCCGAAAAGGGAGGCCCCTTCCCCGTGGCCATCCTGGTAACAGGCTCGGGCCCCCAAAACCGTGATGAAGAACTGCTGGGGCACAAACCCTTCCTGGTCCTCTCTGATTACCTCACCCGCCAGGGAATTGCCGTACTTCGTTACGACGACCGCGGGGTTGCAGCCTCAGGCGGGGATTTCAAGACCGCCACGACCCTCGACTTCGCCACCGATGCCGAGGCTGCCCTCTCTTTCCTGCAGAAAAGAAAAGACCTTGATATCACAAAGATCGGCATCATTGGTCACAGCGAGGGAGGGATTATCGCTCCCATCGTGGCTTCGCGCCATCCCGAACTGGCCTTCGTGGTGCTGATGGCCGGTCCCGGGCTCACGGGGGAGCAGATCCTGCTGCTGCAGTCGGAACTGATCGCCCGGGCCGAAAAGGGAGATGAAAAAACCATCGCGGCAAACCTCAGCCTGAGTGCCGGGATGTACAAGGTGATCCGGAAAACCGCCGATAATGCCAAGGCGGAAAAAAAGCTCCGCGACCTCTTTACGGCCATGGACAAAAAGAATGCCCGCGACACCAGCTACCACAAACAAACGGAGGAGGCGATCAGTGCGGAAATCAAAACCCTTACTTCGCCCTGGTTCCGGTGCTTTCTAACCCTCGATCCACAGGACTACCTTACCAAGGTAAAATGCCCGCTGCTGGCCATCAACGGCAGCCTCGACCTGCAGGTGCCGCCAAAGGAAAACCTGGCGGCAATTGAAAGGGCGATGATCTTCGGGGGAAATGTCGACTACACAGTAGAGGAACTCCCCGACCTGAACCACCTTTTCCAGCATGCCACCACCGGAAGTCCAACCGAATACTCAACCATCGAAGAGACCATTTCGCCTTCGGCGATGGAGTTGATGGCGAGGTGGGTGCTGAATAACGTGGGGAAATAGCGGACAAGGGGATAGGTGAACTGGTGAACAAGTGAACAGGTGGACAGGTGGACAAGCGGGATGAGGATACAATAAAAAACCAGGCGCCGCATCCCGGTAAGGTGGGCGCCTGGTTTTTTACTCCAACAGGTTATCCTGTACCTGATCAGCAGTCGGTCACACTGGTTCTTTTCCTCATAATATACGCCGAACCAATCATTAACAGGATGCCTCCCAGCAGGATGAGTCCCCACTCCCCGAGTGTCGGGACTGCTGCTTGTCCACCGGCAGGATGGAAAGAAATATCATCGATACCAAGGTCCCCCCTAGTACAAGTAAATATAACTGATCTGGCTGTGCCTGCAAAGGGGATTGTCACCGGGGTCCAAGTGCAAACAGCATATCCGCCACAAGTGCCTGAATTGTTGTTGGCTCCTGTATAGGTAGCCAGGAGGTTGCCTGAGCCGTCAGGCCCGTCAAAAATATTGACGAGACAAGTTGCTTCATGAGTTGCGTAATAGAAAGATAAACTTGTATTGAAGCCACCTGCAACATTCATCAACATGTTAGGATCAGCTATGTTTATTAGGATAGATGTCGCAGAAGGCTCATTGACAAAAGCCCCGATGGCCTCATTGACAGCATAAGTAACGGGTGAAAATGAAACGCCATAGTTTGGTCCTCCTATCCCGTTGTAATAATCCCCAACAGGGCTAAAAACCCCCGTGATCCCCTCAAAATCAAGCAACACATTGCCGCCCGGATATTTCGGTGTCTGATGGTTGCCCGCCACGGGCGGGTTAATGTTCGCCTTCGGGACGATGCCGTTGCGAAGGAAAGGAGATTGTTGTTGGGCCATGATCACGGAGGTGAACAACAGGAAGGCCAGTAAAAAGTTTAGTTTTCTCATGATTGGTAGTTTTAGATGAGTATTAAGGTTGAGATCAGCATCAAGTAGAGAATTTTGTTATAAAAATAACAAACAATCCCCAATCTGCAAAATTTCGCAATTTCGCTTCCCAATAGCTATTTCGCTATTTCCATTCTCCTCGTCTCCACCACGCTCCCGCTGCTTACCAGCCGGTAAAGATAGAACCCGTTCCTGAGGCCGGTGGTGGAAACATCAACCTGTGTTGTATTGGCTTGTACCGGTACACTGACCAGGGTCCTGCCGGCAAGGTCGGTAACCTCGAGCATCATATCCCTGTCGATGGCCGTAAGCAGGATCGTAGTGTGGTCGCCGGCCGGATTGGGAAAATTCTGACCCAGGTGAGCCCCTGCAACCTGTGTTGTACCGATCCCGACGGGGGTTCCGCCAAACCAGATGCGCGCCTTCTTGATGAGTTCGTTGCGGGCATTATCGGCCGACATCATCTCCAGGCTGGCGGCAAGGTAAACGGTTTTCCAGACGCCACTGGCTGCCTTTACACCACCGATTTTTGTCTGGGCCGTATTGTAATAGAAGATATTGGCGCCAACACCCACTGCATTGATTTCATCGGGGAAGAAATTGGAGCCACCGTAAACGTTGGTCAGGGGCGAGGTCGGGACCTGTCCGAAATCGGGATCGGTGGTATTGGCAATATACTGGTTGTTCGCCGTGGTGCCGTCACTGTTAAAGTGGGCGCCCAGGTAATTGGTATAAAAGGCCTTGGTGGAATCAGTTCCGTGACCGCCGCTGGAAGCCGCCGTCCAGGTATCCCAGCCGATATCCTGTCCAGAGACCAGCAACCGTTTGCCGGCATTCAGCTCCGATTTGAAGATGGCGACCGACTCGTCGGTAAAGGCAGGGAAGGACCAGCCTATGTTGAAGAAATAATTTACCACATCCGATACGCAGTCATACTGGAAGGCCTTTTTGTAGGTGGTCAGGTCGACAACCGCATAGGCGGTGCTTCCCGAATAGACCAGGGCATCGATATACTTCTGCTGGAAGCTGGCTGTCGAAAGGCCGCTGCCGTCGCCCCATCCCCCGTCATTGTTGATGATAAGTTCAGTAACGCCCGACATTACGAAGGATTTCAGCGTCACTGCGGCAAACTGGAGGTTTACCAGCGATTTCATGGAGATGGAATAGGTGCCGAGCCCTGCTCCCGATCCGACATTTGCCTCTACAACCAGGTCATAGGTTGACTTAGCAGGGATAGAGATATCGACTGAATCGGAATGAACCGTACCGTTGATGGAAAAATCGGAATTCCATCCCGTTGGCTGGCTTGAGATAAGTTTAAAGCGGAAAAGCTCGGCAGCGGCGCCAAGGTTATGCACCTTGTAATGAAAGGTCTTCAGGTCGCCCGTTGCGCCTTTTTTAAAGGTGGGGTCGATGCCTACCAGTTCCCAGTCAGGGTCGATGGATGAACCCGAGTTGATGATCGCCTTGGTGGTTTCATTCTGGATAAAGGCGAGGGAATAGATCTGGGTCGTATCCCACTTGGTAAGATCGAGGTTATAGGTATAGGTAAGCGTTACCGAATCGCCGATGGCAGCGGGAACAAAAGCATCGCCAGCCGTGGACGGCAGCATTTTGCGGAAAACATCCGAAAAGTCCTTCTCCCCGTTTGATCCGGGAGGGGTGGTATAATGGACCCAGTTTTCACAAACGGCAAGCCTGATCTTATAGCTGGCGGTAGGGATGGTATCCACGGTAAAAACCTTCACCTTCACAGTACGGGTAACTCCGTTGGAGGTCTCCTTCACAATAACCCTGATCGGGGCAGGGTCGGATGCAAAATTATCGACAAGGGCCTGGGTAACCCCTGTGGGGCTGCCCTCGTACTGGTTGCCAAGACCTATGACATCAGGGACGCCGGTAACACTGTAATAGGTAACACGGTCGGCTACCTGGGTAGGATTGTAAGCATTCATCGGATCGACGCCAGGCCAGCTGGTGTGGTACGAAATCTGGTGAACCCTGCCGATATTGGCATTGAGGGTGGCCTGCATGGCAGGATTCTGGGCGGCACACGGTGCGCAGCTTGCCTGCGTAAAGTGTTCAAAGATCACATAATGTTTTGCCTGGGCAAATAAACCTGTCGTAATACAGGTCAACACGGCAACCAAAAGAGAAAGTACAGTTTTTTTCATGCGATTTGTTTTTCTGGGTTGATAATGCACAAATTTAACGATAATACTGAATGCTAATTCATCTATAGTCAGTGAAATTATCTTATTTTTGAATGGCCGATATTTTTGCCATGGCGGAGGCCGGCCAGAATTTGTAATTTGTAATTTTTTTAGCAATATGGATTTTTCCCTGCATGCTGTTTCCCCGGTCGATGGCCGGTATCATATGGTCACCGAACCCCTGTCGGACTATTTTTCCGAAGGCGCCATCATCCGTTACAGGCTGCTGGTGGAGGTGGAATATTTCATTGCCTTGTGTGAAATCCCTCTGCCACAGCTGGAGGGGGTCAATAAGAAAAAGTTTCCCGCAATCCGGGATATTTATGAGCAATTCAGCGAAGACGATGCCCTTCGGGTTAAAGAGATTGAAAAACGGACCAACCATGATGTAAAGGCTATCGAATACTTTGTCAGGGAACAATTCGAGAAGGCAGGTTTGGGCGAATTCAGGGAGTTTATCCACTTCGGTCTTACTTCGCAGGATATCAACAACACCGCATTCCCGATGGCCATGCGCAACGGTTACCGGGAGGTCCTTGAACCGCTTCTGGAGACGATCTATACGACCCTCGTCGCCAGGAGCCGGGAGTGGCTGCACGTACCGATGCTGGCCCACACGCACGGGCAACCTGCCTCACCCACAACCGTAGGCAAAGAGCTTTATGTATTTGCTGAACGGCTTGGCATGCAGCTGGCCCTGCTGGAGACGATCCCCATCTCTGCCAAATTCGGCGGGGCTACCGGGAATTTCAACGCGCATCATGCCGCCTATCCCTCGATCGACTGGGTTGGATTCTCCAACCACTTTGTCAATGAAACCCTTGGCCTTGAACGATGCCAGACGACCACACAGATCGAGCATTACGACAACATGGCGGCCTTCTTCGACAACCTGAAGCGCATCAACACCATCCTGACCGATCTTGACCGCGACCTGTGGATGTACATTTCGATGGAATATTTCAAGCAGAAGGTTAAAACGACAGAGACCGGCTCCTCAACCATGCCGCATAAGGTGAACCCCATTGATTTTGAGAATTCGGAGGGTAACCTCGGGATCGCCAATGCCATCTTTGAGCATCTTTCGACCAAGCTCCCGGTATCCCGTCTGCAGCGTGACCTTACCGATTCAACGGTGATACGGAATATCGGCGTGCCCATGGCCCATTCGGTCATTGCCTACCGGTCGTTGCTGAAGGGACTTGATAAGCTGATCCTTAATGAATCAAAACTTGCCAGGAGCCTCGACGACAACTGGGCCGTCGTCTCGGAGGCGATCCAGACGATCCTGCGCCGCGAACGGTATCCCGACCCCTATGAAGCACTGAAAGCCCTGACCCGCGGGCACGACGGCATCACTCATACAACCCTGTTAAGGTTCATCGACGGGCTGAATGTTTCTAAACAGGTGAAGGAGGAGTTAAAATCCATCACTCCCGAGAATTATACAGGCATCATTTCTGAAATTTAATCATCCCATCCAAAATAATTTGATGCTGCGAATGGCCTCTTCTTTCAAACTCAACCAGGTTTCCCAATCCATCAGGAAAAGCTGGGATGAACAACCCCTGATCCTCATTATGGGTCTCGCTATCCTTTTCAGGCTGCTGGCGGCCATTTTTGCCAAAGGCTGGGGGATGCTCGATGATCACTTCCTGGTGATTGAATCATCCCAATCGTGGGTTGACGGCTACGACTATAACGACTGGTTGCCCGGAAGTAAAACCAATACAGGTCCAACCGGACACAACTTTTTCTACCCCGGAATTCATTATGTCCTGTTTACCTTAATGAAATGGCTGGATATCAGCGATCCACAGTTCAAGATGCTGATTATCAGGCTGCTGCATGGCGGATTTTCACTGATCACTGTCTGGCTGGGATACCGTATCGTGGAGGTATTGGAGGATAAACGTGCTGCCAGGCTGGCCGGGATCCTGCTGGCCCTTTATTTTTTCATGCCCTGGACAGGCGTTCGAAACCTGGCCGAATCAACGTGCATCCCCTTTGTCATGCTGGGATTCTGGCAGACCATCAAACCCGGGCGGCGTGGGAAACCGTTTTTCATGTGGTTTTTAGCGGGTATTTATTTCGGACTGGCTACCGACATCCGTTACCAGCTGATCCTGTTTCCTGCAGGTGTGGTTTTGCTCCAGCTTTTCCAGAAGAAATGGAGCGAAACGGCAGGAATCATTACAGGTGTGTTC
>CAIYQH010000106.1 GCA_903928285.1 uncultured Bacteroidales bacterium | reverse complement strand
GCTATTTGCTCTTTTCCAATGAGAATTCCACTGTTATTCATCCTTCTCATCCTGCTCGCCTGTTCCTGCGGGGATCGCTATACTCCTAAACCCAGGGGCTATTTCCGCATTGATCTGCCCCGGCACCAGTACCAGTCGTTCGACACGACATTCCCCTATTCCTTTGAATACCCTGTTTATGCGGATATCAGCGCCGACAGCAGTAAAATGGCAGAACCTTACTGGATCAATATCAGGTATAAACGCTTTAACGCCACCCTGCACATCAGCTTCAAGCTGATTGACGGGAACCTGGCGAAATATCTCGATGATGCCCATACCCTCGTAAATAAACATATTCCCAAAGCCAATGCGATCACCCAGCGCGAATTCCTTGATAAGGAGCATCATGTCTATGGTCTTGTCTTTGATATCCGCGGGGCTGATGCCGCCTCTACCTACCAGTTTTATGTCACCGACAGCGTGTCCCGGTTTGTAAGAGGGGCACTCTATTTCAACATGCCCCCCAACAATGATTCGCTGGCGCCGGTGATTGAACTGCTGAAGGCGGATGTTGAACACATGATTAACACTTTCCGTTGGAAAGGACTTAAATAACAGCTATGAGAAAAATAATGAGTTTCGTGTTGTTCCTCTGCATTCCCATTTTTCTTTCGGCCCAAACGCCCCGCTGGTCGGAGGTGAGGATCCATGCCGGAAGCAGGGGGTTGGAGCAACTCGCCAAATCAGGCCTGGCCCTTGAAGAGGGCTTTCATGCCAAAGACGGCACCTGGACCACTATCCTGTCGATGGAGGAGCTTTTGAAGGTGCAGCAGGCCGGATTGACGTTTGAGGTTCTCCATGCCGACTATTCAAAATTTATTGAGGAACGCAACCGGTCGATGGCAGGGCAGGTTGATTATATCAACCACCATAAGGATGAGTTTAAAAGCACGGCTGTGTATAATTATCCCGTTCCGCAACATTTCCACCTGGGATCGATGGGGGGCTATTTTACGCTGCAGGAGGTGCTGAACCAGCTTGACAGCATGAGGCTGTTCTACCCCGGGCTTATCTCTTTGAAGGCTGGTGCGGGAAATAATACCACCATTGAAGGACGTACCACCTATTTTGTAAGAATTTCCAATAACCCCGATCAGACGACCACCAAGCCGAAGGTGTTTTATAATTCCCTGATCCACGCCCGCGAGCCAATGGGGATGCAGCAGCTGGTGTTCTTTATGTGGTACCTGCTTGAAAATTACAGCACCAGCGATGAGGTAAAATACCTGGTCGACAACCTCCAGCTCTATTTTATCCCCGTGGTCAACCCCGACGGGTATGAATTCAACCACGCCAGCTTCCCTTCCGGTGGCGGGATGTGGCGCAAAAACCGCCGTGACAACGGGGGCGGCAACATCGGGGTTGACCTGAACCGCAACTTTGGCTACAAGTGGGGATATGACAATACGGGCTCCTCGCCCGATCCCGCGAGCGAGACCTATCGCGGTACCGCCCCCTTCTCCGAGCCTGAAACCCAGATTATCCGTGATTTCTCCACTGCAAATGTGTGGACCCTTTCGCAGAATTACCATACCTACAGCGATTATACCATGTATCCCTGGTGCTGGCAAACGGCCCTTACCGCCGACAGCGCCATCGATATCGCCTATTCCTCGTTCATGGTCAGGCAGAATGGATATATGACCGGCACCCCGGGCCAGATCCTCTATAATACCAACGGGGATGCCCTCGACTGGCAATATGGCGAACAGACCACCAAGCCCAAGGAGCTCTGCTTTACCACGGAAACGGGAACGCAGACCGACGGCTTCTGGCCCTTTGCCAACAGGATCATTCCCCTTGCACAGGAGAACATGTATTCCAACCTGATGATCGCCCATTTTGCCATCCGCTATGCCGAGGCGCAGGATGCCTCGCCGGTCATTCTTTCCAGCCGCCAGGGCTATTTCAAGTTTAACTTCATGCGTTATGGGATGAACAGTCCGGCCAATTACCAGGTTACCCTGAAACCCCTGGATTCAACGCAGTTCATCTCCTGGGGCGGACCACGATCGTTCACCAACCCGCTCCATCTGCAGCCCTATCCCGATTCGGTGGCTTACCTGCTGAAACCCGCCATCACCTCGGGCGACCGTATTGGTTTTGTTTACGAGGTCAACAACGGACTCTACACCTTCCGGGATACGGTGATCAGGTTTTTCGGTCCGCCGCTGGTGATCTTCAACGACAGCTGCAACACCATGGCCAACTGGAGCTCTACCAAGTGGAACGTCACCCATGCGCAGTACCATTCCCCCGCGGCGTGCCTGACCGATTCCCCGACAGGCAACTATTCCAACAATACAACGGTTACCATCTCCTCGGCCAATTCTCTCGACCTTAAAGGTTCGCCGGTCGTTGTAATCAACTACTGGGCAAAATGGAGAACCGAACAGGGTTCCGATTTTGTACAGTTCAACCTGCAGGGAAACAGTGGCCCCTGGACGCCGCAACAAGGGAGGTACACCAAGACCAGCTTTTATACAGAGGCTGCCAACCAGCCCCTGTATGATGGCAACCAGCCGGCATGGGTGCAGGAACAGATCGTAACGACAGATTACACCAACATGAGCCTGAGAATGCAGTTCCTGCTGAAAAGCGACCAGAGCGTGAATTACGACGGGTTCTATTTCGACGATGTCACCGTGACAGTGGTGGATATGTCGCAGGTGGGAATATCCGCTGTCACCGGTAAAAAACCTGTGATCGGCGATCCGGTTCCCAACCCGGCAACGGGCATTGCTGTCGTGGGTTTTGACCCGGATAACTCCGTCAACCGGGCGGGGGCCAGCTTCACCCTGGTTGATTTAAAAGGAATAAAGATCATGGAGACGCCGGTTCCCGACGGTCACAACAGCATAACAATCCCTGTTGATCAGCTCGCGGCGGGTGTCTATCTGTACAGGATCAGCGGGAGCTTCGGATCAACTGAGGTGAAAAAGCTGGTCGTCATCCATTAATTCAAGGTAACGGTATGATTGAAACCATTAAATTCGGGACCCTGCGATGGTCGCACATCGTACGCCCCACCGAAGAGGATTTGCAGGCGCTGAATGACCGGTACCATTTTCATCCGCTCGATCTGGAGGACTGCCGTACCGAGGTGAACCTGCGCCCTAAAATCGACATTTACGACGATTACTATTTTGTCATCCTTCACTTCCCGGCCATCGGGGTGACGGAACAATTCATCGAAATCAGGGAAATCAAGTTTTTCTGGGGCAGGGATTACCTGATCAGCATCAGCAAGTCGCAATGGCTGCTGAAGGATCTGTTTAACAGGGAAAAGGCCAAAACACAGACCCTGGGCAGGATGGAGGTGGGCAGCAGCGACCAGCTTTTTTATGAGATTCTCGACCACCTGATGCTCGATACCCGGAAGCTGGTAGAACGGGTGGATAAGGATGTGGATGATTGCGGCAGGTCGCTCTTTTCGAAAAAAGCGGAACCTACCATTGAAAAGATCTCCCGGACACGGAAAAACCTGATCCTGCTGAACACCATGTTCAAGCCGCAGATGAACCTGTTCAATAAACTTCAGAACGGGTTCATCAAGGGTTTTGCAGAGAATATGGAGGATTACTGGGGAAACATCATGGATTACTACCAGAAGATCTGGGACATGGTTGAAGACGACGGTGAGCTGATCAAGGGGTATTCCATGACCTTTGATTCCCTGCAGGTCAACAAAACCAACGAGGTGATGAAGATCCTGACCCTGGTCTCGGCGATCATGCTGCCCCTGACCTTTATTGCCAGCCTCTACGGGATGAATGTGAAACTTCCCATCCAGGATCACCCGATGGCTTTCCTGCTCGTAACCATTGGGATGTTCGGAATTGCCGTCGTAGTTTTTATTTACTTCAAGTTCCGGAGATGGATGTAACCCTGTCAGGGTTCATCGCTGTTCATGACGTCGATCTGGCGCTGGATGCCCTCTTCATGAACCGATTCGAGCAGTTTCAGGATAAATTCGCGGCTCAGCCCCATTTTGATGCCGGCTTCAATCCGTTCCCGGGTGAGCTGGTTCCATCGTTTCAGCTGGAGGATGGTTATTTTGTTGGCCTTTTTATAGGTTCCGATCTCCTGTACGACATTCATCCTCCGGGCCAGGATATCGATGAGCTCTTCGTCGAGTTTGTCGATCTCCGAGCGCAGCGTCTCCAGTTTGGCTTCAAATTCGACGCCCCCCGTTTCACGCCGCAGGATCAGTTTTGAGATGATCTCGGTGAGCTGGGCCGGGGTGACCTGCTGATTTTTGTCGGTCAGCGCCTTTGCAGGATTGATATGTGATTCGATCATCAGCCCGTTCATCTCCAGGTCGAGGGCCTTCTGGATGGTGGCCGGGATCAGTTCACGGTTTCCGCAGATATGGCTTGGATCAATGATGATGGGCAGGTTTGGGGCAAGCCGCTTGAGCTCTATGGGAATTTCCCACATGGGGGCATTCCGGTAAGGTGTGCGGTTGAAAAAGGAGAAGCCGCGATGGACGGCTATCAGCCGGGTGATTCCCATCTGGTTCAGGCGTTCGAGCGCTCCCATCCAGGCCTTCAGGTCGGGGTTGAGCGGGTTCTTGACCAACACGGGGATGTCGTGCCCGGCGATGGCCTCCGCGATCTCCTGGACGGCAAAGGGATTCACCACCGTTCGGGCGCCAATCCAGAGGATGTCGATGCCATGATCGAGGGCCTCCTCAACGTGACGGGGGTTGGCCACCTCCACGGTGACCAGCAACCCGGTCTCTTTCTTCACGCGCTGGAGCCATTTCAGTCCCTGTGTTCCAACCCCTTCAAAGGCTCCGGGACGGGTGCGGGGTTTCCAGATCCCGGCGCGAAATACCTTCACCTGGGGAATTGCTGCCAGACCCAAAGCCGTTTCCATGACCTGCTGCTCGGTTTCGGCGCTGCAGGGTCCTGAAATGATAAAGGGTTGATGGCTAATGGGAATCCAGTTGCCCAGCGGTTCAATATCCATGTTTGTCAGGATGTTTCCGCAAAGATAATTTATTTTTTGCCCTTACCGCCAGAACAGCAGCTTCCAGCCATTGGAAAATACCTTCATCGCGGATACCACCATCCCGATGATGAAGATGATGGGCAACAGCCAGTCCATCCAGAATAACCCGTGGAAGTTTTGAAAATCAAATGGATAGATATAATAGAGCACCAGCGTGGTGACAAATCCCGCCGCTTCGGTGATGATATTCCCCAGCCGCCTGACGGGTGTTGTTTCAAAAACCAGCATCAGGATGGCAGCCCCGATACGGATCAGGATGTTGGTATAAAGGATCCACAGGACCACCATATAGCTGTCCTTAATAAAGGGGATATGCCATTCAGGGACCTTGTTCACGATCCATAAAAAGATGAGGTTGAAGATGATGGAGGCGATATATTCACCCCTGCGCGATTTCGTTTTCAGCTCCTTTTCCCAGTGCTGCCGGCCATAGTTGTCGACCCGTCTGGCCCAGGGGGGCATGTTTTCGTGGTGATGGTGATTCATAATCCTGGATTTCTTGCTTTGACGCAGGTGTGATGACAAAGTTACGAAAAGGATCTTTCAGCAGGTTTTTTTGCTGCCCGGAGGGTAAATGCTGTAACCCGTCAAAAGGAATAGGGGAAAATTCCTGCCATTTCAGTAAATTTGCAAATTCAATAACACACGATTCAATGGAACACACACGAAGGAATAAGATCGTCGATTTGCTGAAATCGAAGGAAATTGGCAGTGAAGTATTGGTAAAGGGCTGGGTCAGGTCAAAACGGGGAAATAAAAATGTCAATTTCATTGCCCTGAACGATGGTTCGGTCATCCATACCATCCAGGTAGTGGCGGAGGTGTCGAATTTTCAGGAAGAGACGCTGAAATTGGTTACTACCGGCAGTTGTATCGCGGTGAAAGGCATCCTGGTCGAATCGGTAGGCCAGGGTCAGAGTGTGGAGATCCAGGCCCGCGGGATTGAGGTCTATGGATCGGCAGATGCGGAAAGCTACCCTTTGCAGAAGAAGGGTCATTCGCTTGAGTTCCTCAGGGAAATTGCCCATCTTCGTCCGCGTACCAATACCTTTGGCGCGGTATTGCGCGTACGTCACGCCATGGCGTTTGCCATTCATAAATATTTCAATGACCACGGGTTTTACTACCTGCATGCCCCTATCATTACCGGTTCCGATGCCGAAGGGGCCGGCGCCATGTTCCGGGTAACAACGCTGGATGACAAGAATCCGCCCATGCTTCCCGACGGGCATGTGGATTATGCACAGGATTTTTTCGGGAAAGAGACCAAACTCACCGTCAGCGGTCAGCTTGAGGCTGAACTGGGCGCCATGGCCCTTGGGCTGGTTTATACCTTCGGACCAACGTTCAGAGCGGAGAACTCCAATACACCGCGCCACCTGGCAGAATTCTGGATGATCGAACCGGAGAT
Source organism: uncultured Bacteroidales bacterium (assembly GCA_903928285.1). Classification (GTDB taxonomy): domain Bacteria; phylum Bacteroidota; class Bacteroidia; order Bacteroidales; family FEN-979; genus CAIVAT01. The sequence goes on along the minus strand of CAIYQH010000106.1, from coordinate 25,077 downwards.
GGCCTTTTATGATATCCATGATGATATGGACCTGGCCGAGGATTTTCTGAAATACCTCATCCGCTATGCACTCGACAACTGTATCGACGACCTGGAATTCCTCAACAAGATGTATGATACCGAATTGATTGCAAGGCTGCACCAGGTAGTGGATGATAAATTCGAACGGTTAAGCTATACCGAGGCGGTTACGATCCTGAAGGCATCGGGTCAGCAATGGGAGTTTCCTGTTGACTGGGGAACCGACCTGCAGGCTGAACATGAGCGCTATCTCGTGGAGAAGCATTTTGGGAAGCCGGTGATCCTGACAGGTTATCCCAAGGATATCAAGGCTTTTTATATGAAGATGAACGAGGATGGCAAAACGGTGCGTGCCATGGATGTGCTCTTTCCTAAAATCGGCGAGATCATCGGGGGAAGCCAGCGTGAAGAAAACCTGGAGGCCCTTCTCAAACGTATTCATGAGATGAACATTCCCGAAAAGGATGTTTGGTGGTACCTCGATACCCGTCGCTTCGGAACGGCCCCGCATGCCGGGTTCGGCCTGGGCTTTGAACGGCTGATCCTGTTTGTTACGGGGATGTCGAACATCAGGGATGTGATCCCCTTCCCGAGAACCCCTAAAAATGCTGAGTTTTAACGGATAGGAACCACGCCGGCTGACTTTCTGAACGCCTCATCTCCTTTTATGTCGTTACCCCCGTTCCCACGGCGGGATTTCTCTGAATTTTTTCTCGGTTGATTGATGCGATATCGGTAAAAATTCTTAATTTAGCACTAAGAAAAGTAAGATGGATAAGTGTTGGGTGCTAAAACCACAGGGAGACCCTGAAAAGGTACGGGAAATATCGAAGGCGCTGGGAATCGACCAGTCGCTGGGTAACCTATTGGTTCAGCGTGGGGTGACATCCTATGATCAGGCAAAGACCTTCTTCAGGCCTTCGCTGGGCGACCTGTTCGATCCCTTCCTTATGAAGGACATGGATAAAGCCATCGCACGCATTGTCAGGGCGGTGGAGAACAATGAACGGATCTTGGTTTATGGCGATTATGATGTTGACGGTACATCGGCAGTTGCCCTGGTTTACACCTTCCTGCTCAATTTTCATGAGGAGATCGACTTCTATATCCCCGACAGGGACAATGAGGGTTATGGCATATCGTTCAAGGGAATTGACTTTGCTTCGGATACCGATGTCAAACTGATCATTGCCCTCGATTGCGGCATCAAGTCTGTTGAAAAGGTGGCCTATGCCACCACTAAGGGAATCGATTTTATCATTTGCGATCATCACCGCCCCGGGGCTGAAATTCCTGCTGCCTCCGCTATTCTTGATCCCAAGCGGAACGATTGCACCTATCCCTATAAGGAGTTGTCGGGTTGCGGCATCGGGTTCAAGCTTATCCAGGCCTATGCGCAGCTCAACCAGATCCCGTTTGACCAGCTGATCCAGTATCTTGACCTGGTGGTGATCAGCATTGCCTCCGATATCGTTGATATCACGGGCGAAAACCGTATCCTGGCCCATTTCGGGCTCAAACTGATCAACTCGAAACCCCGTCCGGGGCTTGAGGCCCTGCTGCGTTATTCAGCCATGATGAAAAACGACGATGGGCTGGGCGGCAATGTATTCAACAGGGAACTGACCATTACCGATCTTGTCTTCATGATCGGCCCCAGGATCAATGCCGCAGGGCGGATCGAAAGCGGGAAAAACTCCGTAAGGCTGCTGATCACCCGTAATCTCGAAGATGCAAAGCGCGTGGCCGAGCAGATCAATGCCTACAACACAGAGCGGAAAACACTTGATTCACAGGCCACGATACAGGCTGTGGGAATGATCGACGAGAATTCAAAACTCAGGTCGGCGCGTTCAACGGTGATTTTTCATCCCAACTGGCATAAGGGGGTTATCGGGATTGTCGCCTCGCGGCTTACCGAAACCTATTACAGGCCGACCATCGTGCTGACCCTTTCCAACGGTCTTATCACGGGCTCAGCCCGGAGCGTGAGGGATTTTGACATCTACGAGGCGGTGGATGCATGCAGCGACCTGCTGGAGCATTTCGGCGGGCATAAATTTGCCGCTGGACTTTCGCTCAAGCCCGAAAACCTGGAGAAGTTCAGCACACGCTTTGAAGCTTTTGTCAGCGACAGGCTTCAGGGTATCGAGCTGGTTCCGGTGCTGGAGATCGACTCCAAACTGCCCCTGAATGTGATCAGTTCAAGGTTTTTCAGCGTCCTCAAGCAGTTTGCCCCCTTCGGCCCCGGCAATATGGCGCCCCTGTTTGTCACCAACGGGGTGATGGATGCCGGCGGGTCGCGCATCGTGGGGAAAAATCACCTGAAGCTGAATGTGGTGCATCCGGAGATTGCAGGTGGTCCCTTTTCAGCCATTGCTTTTCAGCAGGGCGAACAGTTCGGCCTGATCGAGAAACAGATCCCCTTCAACATTTGTTACCATGTGGAGGAAAATGAATGGAACGGGCTGGTGAACCTCCAGCTCAACATCAAGGATATAAAATTCTCGGATTAGCAACTTTCCTTGCCAAAACACACCCCCATCCGGCGGGCCTTTTCGATCAGCGGATGATCTTCGGGTACCAGCCGCAGTTTTCCACCCACATCGGAAAGTGCAACAGAGGTAACGGTATCGCCTTTGAGCGCGACCATCTGGCCAAACCGTTTTTCGGCGATCAGCTCAACGGCGTAGGCGCCGTAACGGGTGGCAAGCACGCGATCCATGGGCGAAGGACTGCCCCCGCGCTGGATATAACCCAGGATGGTCTCCCTGGTTTCCAGCCCGGTGAGTTCCTTGATGCTGTTGGCGACATACCGGCCGGCAGGTTCGCCTTTGGGCGTCGGAATTCCTTCGGCCACCACCACGATGGAATAGGGCTTCTTGTTGATAGCCCTTTTTTTAAGGCAACGGGCTACAAAGTTGATGTCAAAGTTGATTTCGGGTAGCAGGATCACATCGCCCCCGCTTGCCATGCCAGAATAGAGCGCCAGCCAGCCGGCATGATGCCCCATCACCTCGATGACCATGATCCGTTTATGGCTGTTGGCCGTTGTATGGAGCCGGTCGATCGCCTCGGTGGCGATCCAGAGGGCCGAATCAAAACCAAAGGTGATATCAGTCCCGTAAACGTCGTTATCGATGGTTTTGGGGATGCCGATCACATTCAGCCCAACCTCCGACAGCTGGGCAGCCGTACGCTGCGTGCCGTTTCCGCCAATACAGACCAGGGCATCGAGCCCAAGCTCCTGGTAGTGCTTTTTAATCAGTTTTGGCTTGTCAATGGCATTGAAGGTAGCTCCCTTCTTGAAGGGGTTTTCCCGCGAAGTACCCAGGATGGTGCCACCCAGGGTAAGAATCCCCGACAGCACGTTTTCATCGAGCTGAACATATTCTTCATTGATCAGGCCGAGAAAGCCCGAGGAGATGCCGATCACCTCCATCCCGTACTCGAGAATCGCGGTTTTCCCGACTCCCCTGATGGCTGCATTGATGCCGGGGCAATCGCCTCCGGCCGTTAATATGCCGATACGCATAAAAAAGTATTATTTCAGATCAAATGAACCAGCTCCGATTTCCTTGTCATCGGCAAATACGGTAACAATATATTTCCCTTTCATGGCTGCGCTTTCATCATCCTTTTTGGTCCAGGCCACGCTTACATTCATGGCCTTTCCCTGGTAGTCGATGTCTTCGCGGAGGGAGAAGGGGATTGTCTGCCCGTTAAAGGTAAAGGTGTCGTATTTGCTCTTGATCACGACCACCTTGTCGGGGCGTTGGATGCGGATGTAGACAATCTTTTTGCCGGAAGGGACCAGCGGATTTTCGCCTATGGTAAAGCTGACCCTGATCCGTTGCGCCCTGCTGGCCTTGTCGGTAAGCTCCTCTTTGGTCTTCCCCGATTTCAGCTTGTAGGCGCTGGCCGTCACATCGTAGGCTTTGATAAAGGCAGCCTGGTTCATCTTCTCCTTCAGCTCCTCCTTGTCCTTGATCAGGTTCTGGTTGCGGTGCTGTTCGGTTTTCACCTCCTGCCGGATGCGGTCGTTTTCGGCTGTCAGCTCGCGGTTCACGGTATACAACGAATCCATCTGCCTGACATAACCCTGGGCTACCTTCTGCAGCATCTCCAGCTTCTTGCGGATCTTGTTGTATTCCCATTCGGTATCCAGTAATTTTTTGATCTCAACGGCATTTTTCTGGATAATGCTGTCCTTCGACCGTAATGAATCGGAGAGGGCGCCATAGGAAACCTTGATTTTGTTGTGCTCCGTCATCAGGGAGTCGAGGTTATGCTGGAGCTCTGTCTTCTCGGACTCCTTGTCTTTGACCAGTTTTAATAGTTGCGACCGCTGAATAAAGAGCCAAAAGAGCAGTATGAGTAAGAGAATAGCTACAACCGCCAGGTAAACCTTGTACTTCCGGGTTGAGGAGTTTTGTTCGTCCATAAAGATCTGAATTTTCCACTATAATAGTGCAAAGATAAAATAAAATCATGCGCCGGCCTAAAAAACCCGGATCGCCCTTACCTGGAGAAATCCGTTTTTACTGCTGCCAGTTATATCCCCTGTGGAAAAGTTCTGTGAGTATGCCTGATTTGCATCATACTGTGAGGAGCTCCAGTAGCTGTCGTTACTGAAATCGCCAATGAAATCTTTCTTCAGGAACATCAGGTTCAGTTCATCTTTCGAGGGTAAAAACCAGTCTGATTTCCCGTTCAGGTCAAGACCGTCGCAAATACGTGCCGCAATCTGTTTTTCGGTACAGGCGGCCATGATGGTAATGGTATTGGGATGTCCGGTACCCAGGCTCCTGCCGGTTCCGGGAATGGATACCCCGGGACAACCCCATGACGCGGAATATTCGCTGGTTGCCACTATCAGCCCATGTTGCGTAGTGCCGTCAACATAAAAAACGATACCACCACCAAAACTCTGACCCGGAAAATAACGGAAAACGGTGTTGGTGTAAAAACTCACCCTGTTGCCGTAGGCTGTGCCCTGGCTATTCGTGGCATAAGCCCTGATAAAGTAAATGGTGTCATTGGCTAACCCGTTCAGGGAACTGGAAAAGTCCCCCGTTCCGGCTCCATCTTGTGTATGGCTGTCGGCAATTGTCGGCAGTTTGGGAGCCACGCAGTAACAGATGCCTCTGGCCGTGACAGGACTGGTCCCATTCACGGTAACTGTTCCCCCGGCCTGCGCGCTTTGTGTGCCGGTCACCGTCACGCCAGTGTTCGTGGTCACCGATGGTAACAAAGGAGCCTGAACGGTTGCCGTTTCCGTTTTTTTGGCGCAACCCGCCGCCAGCACCAGTAATAAAACCGCTCCCGTAGCAGCGTAAAACCATCTAATTATCCTTTTTGTCATATCTCCAAAGAGTATAAAAGTACGAACCGTTCACCTCTCCCCGGCCCTCCTGGTTTTTTATAAAGGACCTCTCCCCGGCCCTCCCCTTGAAGGGGAGGGAGCGCCAATCCCATTGTTATCAGGGGGTTGAAGGTGGTTTCCGGTAAAAATGCAAAAAAGTAAAACAGCTTCCCATTTTACTTTTTTGCATTTCTTCATTTTCTACATTGCATGCATTGTTTGCATTGTTTGCATTGTTTGCATTCCACCCTTAGTGTCCCGCCGGTCCGATCTGTTTGACCGTTTCGCCATGCTGGGTTGCAATCACCTTCAGCCACCATTGCGGGTAACCGGGCTGTGACGGCATAACGGGCATGTTGTATGGGTTTCTTTCAAATTTGCCATCCTTTTCCTTCTTAACATTTCCATCCATATACTTCACAAACAGGTACTGGAACATCTCCTGCCACCGTTTGATGGTAGTCTGGCCGGTTTTCACCGAATAGCCTGTGATCATGGCAATGCCGGCTTTTTTATCCTTTTTGTAAAGGTCGGCTGCTTTTTTGTCGATGCCGGCTGTTTCGGTAACATATCCCTGTTCCAGACCCTGCTGCACAGGGCGGATATCCTTGATCATATAGTCGTACTTGGTATAGGCCCAGTTTGCGACCATGTTAAAGGCCCAGAAGGCGGAGGTGGGGGAGAAGGTAAGCAGGTCGCCGTTGCCAACCCTGTAGGCATCGGGAACCTGGGTCATGCCGCAGTACATGGGTGAAAAGACGGTGGTGTAGGTGTCGTCGAGGCCAAACCAGAAGATCCCCCCAACAGGGTCGGGCAGCCAGTTTCTCGACTGGGCCACGAAGACGAAGCCTGTTTGCTGGGTGGAAACGGCACGTTCGTGGATATAGGGAACGCTGTCTGATTTCCAGGTCATCGGACGCCAGCGGTAGGGGCACTGGAAGGGACCGGCGCCAATGTCGTAGGTCATATCCATCTTGGTGCCTTCATAATGGTCGCGCATCAGGTTCATCACCTCGTTGACATTCACTTTCTTGTCAGGTTTGATCCATAACGGCATCCGGTTGGAGGTATAACCCCATTTGCCTTTTACCAGGTTGCCCATGGCATAATCCTGGTACTGGCCCATGGAGGCGTTGACATGGTTGAACATGGCCCAGACGCGTGCCTCACAGGCGCGGGCGCCGCTGAAGGTCACGGGGGCATAGGTGTCGGAGAAGCTGAACTCTTCATCTTTGCCGTCGAAATAACCTTTCGAGCGGGCAAAGGTGATCACATCCTTTGAATAGATACAGTTCTGCGGATCGTTCAGCGGGAAGGTGGTGATGCGTGCCTGGTTGGCATGGCCGCAGATATAACCGTCGGGAATCCTCATGGCGACCCATACAGCGCCAAGCTGGCCTTCGCCTTTGCTGATCATCTCCAGGATCCAGGCTTCGTTGGCGTCGGAAATCGAAAAAGATTCCCCTTCGCTGGCATAGCCGTATTTTTCGGTCAGTTCGCCAAAAATTTTGATGGCCTCACGGGCTGTTTTTGCACGCATAAGCGATACATAGATGAGGGCGCCGTAATCGACGATGGCACTCTTCTGGGTTTGGAGTTCCTCCCTGCCACCAAAGGTGGTTTCCCCGATGGCCACCTGGTTTTCATTCATGTTGCCCACTACATTGTAGGTATGTTTGACCTGGGTGATTTTTCCAAGTGGTTTCCCGGTATCCCATTCAACGACGTCGAACATTGACCCGGCAGGCCAGTCGCGTGCAGGCCAGTGATACAACTCGCCGTAAAGCGAGTGCGAATCAGCCGAATAGGTGATCATGACCGACCCGTCGGTGGTGGCCCCTTTGGTAAAGATAAAGTTAGTACAGGCCATCAAGTGGAGGTTGAAGCCGAGAAAAAGCAGCAACGTCAGGCCAAGTAAGGTTTTTCTCATAAATTACAGAATTGAATGTTTAATTAATTGATTGAATATCGATGGTTCACTATTTTGCGCTTTCTTGATCCCGCCGCCTCTGTGCCCGTCATGCGCCAAAATTACAAAAAATACCACAACAAACGGACTGAATATCACCCTGCAAAATAATGATTTGATAGGTTGAAAATCGCGGATTGGCACAAAAACGTTAACTTTGTCATCTCAAAGGACAATATTTTAAGGGTTTTTGCTTTAGATTACCTGCCGGACCGGCATTTGTTCCGGCAGGTAAGGGATGCAAACCCGTCATCAGCTAAAGCGAACATTATGTCTCGTCGATTCAGGATTCTTATTACGCTCTCGTTTTTTGTAACGGTCGCTTCGTTTGCCCAGGTAAACATACGTGATTCGGTTATTTCCACCCCGATGATCTTTGCTACCTATGGCTACCAGTTCCCGGGAGGCGATCTCGGAAAACAGTTTGGCAGCAACTCCAGCATCGGTGGGGGGATGATGTTTAAAACAAAGCACAACTGGATGTTCGGAGTGGAGAGCAGCTACCTTTTCGGTCAGTCGGTAAAGAACAGCGACGCGCTGCTGAAGGGAATATCCACCAAGGATGGCTTCATCATTGATGCCAACGGCTATATGGCCGACATCGTTTTTTATGAGGCGGGATACAACATTATCGGACGGTTCGGCAAGGTGATCCCCCTCCTGGCCCCCAACCCGAACTGTGGTTTCATCCTCATTGCCGGCGCTGGTTATATGCAGGATAAGATCAGGATCCATGTGATCGGGAACACGGCGCCCCAGCTGAACGGCGACTATGGCAAGGGATACGACCGCCTGAACGGGGGTATCGTCGCCTCGGGGTCAATAGGCTACATGTTCCTGAGCAATACACGGCTGCTTAATTTCTCGGCAAGTTTTGAGGTGATGCAGGCGTGGACCCAACCTTACCGTGACTGGGATTTCGCTACCGGGATGAAAGATACCCGCAAACTCAGCAGCCAGTTCTATACCCTGAGGGTTTGCTGGATGATCCCGCTATACAGGAGGGCCCCGAAAGATTTTTATCTCTATTAACCGCCCAGGCTTGTGTGTATTAACCCCTAAACAACGCTGACCGGATGAGGCAGGTCTATACCCTTGTAATCTATATTTACGGTTTGCTTGTCAGGGTGGCGGCACATTTCAATGCCAAGGCAGGACTATGGGCAGATGGTCGCGATGAAATATTCACCCGTTTAAAAACTGCACTGGCCCCTGTTGACCGGAGCCGCAACCCGGTAGTGTGGTTCCATGTCTCTTCACTGGGTGAATTTGAACAGGGGCGACCCATCATCGAGGCATACCGCCTGAACTGGCCGGATAGTAAAATACTGCTGACATTTTTCTCCCCCTCGGGATATGAAGTCCGGAAAAATTACCCGCCGGCCGACTGGGTGTTTTATCTCCCGCTCGACACCCCTGCAAATGCCCGGAGGTGGATGGATATCGTCCGGCCATCGATGGCCGTTTTCGTCAAATACGATTTCTGGTTCAACATGTTGAACGCCCTGTATCAGAAAAAGATACCTGTCTATTTTATCTCGGTGATGTTTCGCCCGTCGCAGCATTTTTTCAAATGGTATGGCGGGTGGTTCCGCCGTCAGCTCGATGCGGTGACCTGGTTTTTTGCGCAAAACCGGGAGTCGGCCGCGTTGCTGGAGGCGATCGGGAAAAACAATGTCACCGTGACCGGCGACACCCGGTTCGACAGGGTCTTTTCCATAGCGGTCAACCGGCAATCCTTCCCGCTGGTGGAACAATTTGCCGGGAACCACCAGGTAATCATCTGCGGCAGCACCTGGAAGGAAGATGAAGCCATCCTGCTGCCGCTCATCAGCGCCCTGACGCCTGCCGTCAGGTTCATCATTGCGCCGCATGATACCTCTCCCGACCGCATCCGGTATATCCTGGAGAGGATTGAACAACCTGTGGTGCGGTATTCGGAACTAAACGCGGTCAATGCCGCGAAACCCGATATTTTACTCATCGATTCGGTCGGCATCCTGGCCCAGCTCTACCAGTATGCCACCCTGGCCTATGTGGGCGGGGGATTTGGCGCCGGGCTCCATAACATCCAGGAGCCTGTGACCTTTGGCGTACCCGTGTTTTTTGGTCCCCGTTACCATAAATTCAGGGAGGCAGTCGATCTGGTGGCCCTGGGGGGTGCGGTATGCGTGAACAGCCGGCAGGAGCTGGAAACGAAGGTCAAGGAGATACTGGAAGACCGCACCCTCCATCGGCGGCTGTCGGAACTCTGTTCGCGGTATGTGGAGGAAAACAGGGGAGCCACCGGAAAGGTCATGCGATTTTTACAGGAAAAAAACCAAACAGGTCTTTAAAGGAGACAGTTAATTTGTCATAAGCGGGACGCTCATGAAATCCTGGTTACGCAGCTGAGGCTCGAAACCGGCATCGCGGATCGCCTGCTGAATGCCCCCTGCATCAAACTTATGCGTCGCACCGGCAACCCTGACCACATTTTCTTCGATCATGATACTGCCGAAGTCATTGGCCCCTGCATGCAGGCAAAGCTGGGCGGTATCGCGGCCAACGGTAAGCCAGGAGGCCTGGATATTCGGGATATTGGGTAACATCAGCCGGCTGATGGCGATCATCCTGATATACTCCTCGGGGGTTACGGTGTTGAAAACACCCGATTTTTCCTTCAGCACCGTTTTATCATCCTGGAATGGCCATGGAATAAAGGAGAGAAATCCCTTATGACCGCCCGGTCTTTTATGCTGTACCTGCCGGATGGCATCCAGGTGTCCGAGCCGCTCTTCAAGCGTTTCAATATGGCCGAACATCATGGTGGCCGAGGTAGTCAGGTCAAGTTGGTGAGCAACAAGCATAACATTAAGCCATTCCTGCGTGGTGCACTTCACAGGCGACAGGATCTTCCTGACGCGGTCAACCAGGATCTCGGCCCCTGCACCCGGCAGACTGTCAAGACCCGCAGCGATGAGCCGTTCGAGCACGGTTTTAACAGGCAGCTTTTCCATCTTTGCAAGGTGGGCGATCTCGGGAGGTCCCAGGGCATGCAGCCTGATATCGGGATAATGGCGCTTCAGGTCGGTAAAGAGGTTCTCGTAAAAATCAATACTGAGCTTCGGATGTAAGCCCCCCTGCAGGAGCAGCTGGTTGCCGCCAAGCCGTTTCATCTCCTCAATCTTGTTGCAGTATTCGGGAATGGTGGTGATATAAGCCTCACTGCTGGCGCTGGTCCTGTAAAAGTTGCAGAATTTGCAACCCGAGATACAGACGTTTGTGATGTTGACATTCCTGTCGATGATCCAGGTTACCCGGTTTTCGGGGTGGAGCTTCTTGCGCAACTCATTGCCGGCCAGCATCAGCTGGGCAAGCGGCATGGTTTCAAAGAGTTGTTTGCCCTCTCCGATGGTAAGGAATCCGAGACCAAGGGCTTTTTGTATCAGCGTTTCATTCTTCATATGGGATATCCCTGTGCCTTAATCAAACAACCAGGTCAGCGGAAAATTTTCTAATTTTGCAACAGTAAAACGGTCCAAAAGTACGCAAAAACATGATCCCAACCATATCCCTTACCAGTGAAGAGCAGGAACTGGAACATCTCGTGGTCGTTATCTCGAAGTTGTCAAAACTTCCTGCGGCCATCTTCAATACAGCCGAAAAAAAATACCTGAAAGAGCAGGTTGAGACTCACAAAAAGGAGGTGATCTCCTTCAACCGACTGGATTATATGGTTTTTGTCTTCTTTATACGGGAGGAAAAGGATCGCGCCAAACGGCTGGAGTCGTGCCGGAAGGCAGGGGATAAGATGGCAGGTTGCCTGAACGAACGGAAAGCAGCCCGTGTTGCCGTTTTTGACCCTGAAGGACTTTGCGATGAGGTGGTTGCTGTTGCCGAAGGAATGGCGCTGGGCTGCTACCGCTTCCTGAAATACAAAAACGACAAGGATAAAGATAGCACCCTGAAGGATATCCAGGTTTACTCAAAAGCGCTGGAAACCATCCGTGACCGGGAAACCAGCACTGGCTTTACGCGCACCACGCAATACGCATCACACAAGAACCACATTCCCGAGCTGAACATTCTCCTCGATGCAGTTGTCCGTTGCCGCGACCTTGTCAACGAACCCAATTCCCATCAAACGGCCGTCTCCTTTTCCGGCGAGGTTGAGCAGATGGCAGCCGATTCGGGTGCCGTAGCGGAGGTGATGAACAGGCAGAAGCTGGAAGCACTGAAGATGGGTGGGTTGCTGGGGGTGAACAGGGGAAGTGCCGAACCACCCACCTTCACCGTGATCGAATGGAATCCCGCCGGGGCGAAAAATGAGAAACCTGTTGTCTTCGTGGGCAAGGGGGTCACCTACGATACCGGCGGCATGAACCTGAAGCCGGGCGATTCGATGATGAACATGAAATGCGACATGGCCGGGGCGGCCGCTGTTGCTGCTGCCGTTTATGCCATCGCAAAGGCAAAGCTGCCGGTGCACGTTATCGGACTGATGCCGGCCACCGATAACAGGCCGGGGATGGAGGCACTCGTTTCGGGGGATATCATCACCATGCATAACGGTATGACGGTCGAAGTCCTGAATACCGATGCGGAGGGACGCCTGATCCTTGCCGACGCGCTGAGCTATGCAAAGAAATTTGATCCTGCGCTGGTGATCGACCTGGCCACCCTGACCGGCGCAGCCGTGCGGGCCATCGGGAAATACGGCGCCGCAGCCATGCAGGCCGGGGCAGCCGGGGAACTTACTTCCCTCATATCATCCGGGTTTGAAGTCGGTGAACGGCTCGTTGAATTCCCGATGTGGGAAGATTACGGCGAACTGGTGAAATCGGAGGTGGCCGACCTGAAAAACCTTGGCCCTGCCGAAGCGGGGATGATCACCGCGGCAAAGTTCCTTGAAAAATTTACGGAATACCCCTATATCCACCTGGATATTGCCGGACCGGCATTCCTCGACAAGCCCGATTCATACCGCGGACAAGGGGGAACGGGATTCGGCGTAAGGCTGTTGTTTGATTTCGTCAGCCAATTTTAATATATTTGCACTCTATAACACCAATATGGAACCAACTGTTGAAAAAGAAAAACGGGTCCGGGTAGGCATCACGCACGGCGACGTTAATGGAATCGGTTACGAGATCATCATAAAAACCTTACAGGATCAGCGGTTGATCGAATTATACACCATCGTGGTTTATGGTTCATCAAAGGTAGCCTCATACCACCGAAAGACATTGAATATCAATGATTTTAATTTCAACCTGGTGAAGAAGGCCGACCAGGCCCATCCCCGCAGGCCGAATATTGTAAACATCCACGACGAGGAGATCAAGATCGATCTCGGGAAATCGACCGCCATTGCCGGGGAATTAGCCCTGCTATCACTGGAGGCCGCCGTTGACGACCTGATGAAGAACAACATCGATGTGGTGGTTACCGCCCCCATCAATAAAAAGAATATCCAGTCGCCCGGCTTCACCTTTCCGGGTCATACCGAATACTTCGCCAAAAAATTCAACACCGGCAACTACCTTATGCTGATGGTCAACAATGTGTTGCGCATCGGGGTGGTGACCGGTCATATTCCCTTAGCCAGCGTAAAGGAGGCACTTACCGAGGAGCTGGTCCTTTCGAAAATTCAGGTGCTTAACCTTTCCCTGATGCGCGATTTCGGCATTGTCAAGCCGCGGATTGCCGTGTTGGCGCTGAATCCCCATGCCGGCGACGACGGGTTGCTCGGCATGGAGGAAAAAACTGTCATCCAGCCTGCTATCGACAAGGCTTACAGCCAGAATATCCTTGCCTACGGGCCCTATCCGGCCGACGGCTTTTTCGGTGCAACCACCTTCCGGAATTTCGATGGCATCCTGGCTATGTACCATGACCAGGGGATGCTGCCCTTTAAACTGATGTCGTTCGATGAAGGGGTTAACTTTACAGCCGGGCTGCCCGTGATCCGCACCTCGCCGGCCCATGGTACCGCCTATGACCTGGCCGGGAAAAACGAGGCTTCTCCGGAGGCTTTCCGCAATGCACTCTACCTGGCAGGCGACATTTTCATGCACCGCCAGGAATACGATGAACTCCACGCCAACCCCTTACGCTCGGCGGGAAATCAACCCGATAACAACCGTTCATGACAGAACCGGCCTACACGGTCTCAGAAATTGCATCCGTTTGTCATGGTGAAATCCACCCCGGCAATCTCACTGATGGCAGGATCAGCGACCTGCTGATCGACAGCCGGAGCCTGATCCATTCCTCAAACTGCCTTTTTGTGGCGCTGGTTTCAGCGCGTAACGATGGTCATCATTATATCGCCGGATTATACGAAAAGGGGGTGAGGTTTTTCCTGATTTCCAAATTACCTACAGATTTAGAATATGTTATAACGGGAGAAGATCCCGTCTTTATCCTGGTAGCAGATACGCTGGCGGCCCTCCAGGAGCTTGGCGCATACCACCGAAGCCGCTTTGGCATCCCGGTGATCGGCATTACAGGCAGTAATGGCAAGACCATCGTGAAGGAATGGCTCTTCCAGGTATTGAGCCATGACCATAAGGTCATACGCAGTCCGAAAAGTTACAACTCCCAGATCGGCGTACCACTTTCGGTTTGGAAAATAACGGACAATCATGATATGGCCGTGTTTGAAGCGGGCATTTCAAAACCGGGCGAAATGCAGCGGCTTGAAGCCATCATCAGGCCGACAGTGGGAATTTTCACCAACATTGGCCATGCACATGACGAATATTTTACAGGCCAGCGGCAGAAGGTGGAGGAAAAACTTAAACTCTTTGTCCATACAGGCATCCTGATCTACTGTGCCGACTATACCCTGATCACCGGTTCCCTGCGCGGCAACCGGCAATACAAGAATCTGAAGACCTTTACCTGGGCCCGGAAAGAGGAGGCCGACCTGCAGATCGTTTCGGTGGTGAAGGAGGGTGGCAAGAGCAGGATCAGCGCTCTTTATCATGGTGAAGAGATCAGCTTCGCCATCCCCTTTCCCGATGAGGCCTCCATTGAAAATGCCATTCACTGCTTCGCCACAGAGCTGGCCCTGTTTGGACTGCCGGCCGTTACCCGTTACCTGCCACTTTATGCCTCCCTCGCCCCGATTGCGATGCGGCTCGAATTAAAGGAGGCGATCAACCATTGCTCCCTGATCAACGACAGCTATAATTCCGATATCAACTCGCTGGCGATAGCCCTCGATTTCCTGGACCAGCAGCACCAGCAGGAACAAAAAACCATCATCCTGTCGGATATCCTGCAAACGGGCCGCGACAAGGATGATCTATACAGTGAAATAGCCTCCATGCTTGTGTCAAGGAAGATCACCAGGCTGGTGGGCATCGGCCGTGACCTGGTAAAATATGCTGCCAAATTCCCGATGCAGAAATCTTTTTTCCTTACCACGGAGGAGTTCCTGCATCATTTCCCTGTTTCTTCGTTCCAGCATGAGACCATCCTGCTGAAGGGGGCCCGCATGTTCGAGTTCGAGAAGATCAGCCAGCTGCTGCAGCAGAAGGCCCACGAAACTGTGATGGAGATCAACCTCGATGCCCTGGTGCACAACCTGAACCATTACCGGTCGCTGTTGCAGCGCGGCACGAAGACCATGGTGATGGTAAAGGCATTTTCGTACGGGAGCGGAAGCTATGAGATTGCCAACATACTCCAGCATCACCGCGCCGATTACCTGGCGGTGGCCTATGCCGATGAAGGCGTTGAGTTGCGCAAAGCGGGTATCCACCTGCCCATCATGGTGATGAGCCCCGAGGCCCAGAGTCTCGATACCCTGCTAAAATACAACCTGGAACCTGAAATTTACAATCTTCACATTCTTAACCTGCTCGAAGCGGCCATTGCCCGTAACCAGACCTCGGTGCAGGAGCAGGTGCGCATTCATATCAAACTTGATACCGGCATGCACCGCCTGGGATTCGGGGAGGATGAACTGGAAGCCCTGGCCGGGCGGCTGGTTCAGAAACCCGACCTGTGTGTCCGGTCGGTCTTTTCACATTTGGCAGCCAGCGAGGATCCCGCCGAGGATGACTTTACCCGGGGCCAGATAAGCCTGTTTGAAAAGATGAGCAGGAGGGTTACCGGAGTTTTGGGATACCCAGTGCTGCGTCATATGCTCAATTCGGCCGGTATTCATCGCTTTCCCGAAGCCCATTTCGACATGGTACGGCTTGGCATCGGCCTGTATGGTGTGGCAAGCGACCCCGGTGAACAGACCCGCCTGAGGAATGTGAGTACCATGAAAACAGTAATCACCCAGATAAAACATATCAAAGCAGGCGAATCCATCGGTTATAACCGCAAAGGGCTTGCAGCAACCGACCTGGTGATCGCCATTGTGCCGGTTGGTTATGCCGACGGGCTGAACCGCCGGCTCGGCAACGGACACGGGAGGCTTTATATCGGAGGGAAAGAGGCACCCATCATCGGTAATATTTGTATGGATCTAACCATGATCGATGTCACACGGCTGGCAGCAACAGGCGACCCGCCGCAGGTTGGCGGGGAGGTGATCATCTTCGGCGACGGTCACCCTGTGAGCGAACTGGCCAGGGAGTTGGGAACGATCCCCTACGAGGTACTGACATCCATATCGCGACGTGTCAAGCGCATCTATTATTACGAATGACCGGTACCTTTAAAAATTCTTGTATTTTTGCCTTTTGATCAGTCACTATGGAATCCCGCACCTTAAGTATTTTAATTCCGGCATACAACGAAGCAGCAACCATCCACCGCATCCTTGACAAAGTCCTGGCCGTCGGGTTGCTGGAAGAGGTGAAAAAAGAGATCATCATCGTCAACGATTTCAGCAGGGATGACACCGTTGCTGTTGTTGAGCAGTATATCCGCGAACATCCCCAGGCCGGTATCAGGTTGTTCAGCCAGCAAAAAAACATGGGCAAGGGGGCGGCGCTGCACCGCGGGATCAGGGAGGCCACGGGCGATTTCATCATCATCCAGGATGCCGACCTGGAGTATGACCCCGCCGAATACAACATACTGCTGAAACCTGTTCTCGACGGTTTTGCCGATGTGGTATATGGTTCGCGCTTCATGGGCGGGAGTCCGCACCGCATCCTCTTCTTCTGGCACTCCATCGGTAATAAACTGCTGACCTTCACCTCCAATATCCTTACCAACCTTAACCTGTCGGATATGGAGACCTGTTATAAGCTTTTCCGCGCCGAATACCTGAAAAAGATTTCCTTTAAGGAAAACCGTTTTGGCTTTGAGCCGGAGGTCACCTCGAAAATCGCCCGTTTTCCGAACATCAGGATTTACGAAGTTGGCATCTCCTACTACGGCCGCACCTACGAAGAGGGGAAGAAGATCGGGATGAAGGATGGGTTTCGCGCGATCTGGTGCATGATGAAATACAATATTTTCGACAGGAAATACCTGATATCCAAAAGCTGACAAGGGTAGCCGGTTTACAGGAAATCAGCGCTGAAAGATCCATGGTTATGGCCCTACTGCTTGCCCGATTCGACATCCTGCCCGATTTGATTTTCTGGATTTTACCGCTGTTGGCCGGCCTCGTTTTGCTGTGGAGGTCGCTTTCCTGTTATTTCAAGCCCTGCGTGGTCGCGGTTACAGTGCTGCTCCTTCTCTCTGGCACCAACTGCACCTGGCAGCTGTTTCTTGCCGGACCCAATGCCAACGCCATCCTGTTCACCCTGCTGCCCGCGGTTATCCTCCTGAACCAGCTCTGGCAAAGGGAAAGAAGCTGGCTCCCTTTGCTGATCCTGATCCCCGCAATGACCGCCATCGCGAGGATCAGTGCGCCTGCTGTTTTTATCCTGCTGGTTCCCGCCTTTTCCTGGTTTACTGATAGCGATCAAAACAGCTCCCTCACAGAACAGTTCAGGGAAGCATGGAAAGATGCCGGTACAAACGGCCGGTGGCAGCTGATTTTCCTGGGCGGCTTGCTAATCGCCTGTTTCTCCCTACGGCAATTTTCGTGGTTTACCGATGCCGGATCGGCATTTTATTACGGGGATGCGGTAAAAGCACAGTTTCCGGTAGTCCCTGCAAACCTCAGCAGGGTGCTGCTTTCATTTAAAAACGGCTGGCTGGTCTACTCCCCGCTGATCTTATTTTCCATAGCCGGCTTTTATTTTATGGCTGAAAAACACAGGCAGCTTTTCAGCGCCGTCTTTCTTTTCCTGATGGTATCGCTGGTATGGGCCGGCAGCAACCCGGCCTGGTGTTTCCCTGGGAGCTTTGGTTATCCGAACCTTGTTGAAACCTGCGCCGTGCTCTCTCTCCCGCTGGGTTATTTTACCGAATGGATTTTCACGCGATCCCCCAAAACCAGGATTGCCTTGCTGTGCTTGGGATTATTACTGGTAACGCTGAACCTCTTCCAAACCTGGCAGTTCAGCCAAAAAATATTGCTCCCGGGCAGGATGACGGGTGCCGGCTATGCTGCCACATTCGGTAGAAGCGCATTGACATGCCGGACCGTGAGCCTGCTGGAAACCGACATCCCGGCGCCCCCCGACTCGCTCCCGGATGTGGCCTGGTTAAGAAGAACAAAGCTGGCAACCTATGATTTTGAGAAGATGCAGATCCCCACACAAAAGGCTCATTCAGGGAATTCGGGGATGTTGCTGAATACGCATAACGTATTTTCTCCGGGGGTGACCATGCCTATCGGGCAGTTGACAGATCGCGATTCAAGCTGGGTCAGGGCAACAGGTTATTTTTACTTCGACTGCCCTGCCGCTGCAAACAAAGTCTTCCTGGTGATCACCTGCGTACGCAAAGGGGTTCCTTACAAATACAAGGTGACAGACCTCTCGTCCGGCCGTTTTGTTCCCCACCGGTGGAACAGGGTGTCGATGAGCTACCTGGTACCCTTCCCCGTTGACCCTGCAGATACCTTCCAGGTCTATTTTATGAACTATGGCGACCAGGATTGCTGTATCGATGACGTTGAGATCCTCCTGTTCAAACCAACCCGTTCCCTATGAAGGCTTTGGTAAACAAACGCATACTTGCCGACCTGCTGTTGTTTACGGCGGTCTTCGCGGTGTGCCTGGCGCTGGCCTTCAGGCTTACCTTTAAAGACGGGAAGGCTGTAGGCACCGGTGTTTTCGCCTCCGACAGGAGTATCTATTATGTGTACCTGCCAGCCACCTTTATCTATGGCTGGGATGTCAATAAATTTCCCCACCATTGCGACACCCTGTACAAGGGATTTATCCTCGATTATAAAACAGGAAAAATCGTCAACAAGATGACCTGCGGTGTGGCCATCCTGTGGACCCCGTTTTTCCTGGCAACCCATGCGATCGCGAAGAGTTTTGACCTGCAGCCCGATGGTTTTTCCGACTTCTACCAGCACATGGCGGTCATCCCGCCGGTCTTTTTCCTGGTGCTGGGGCTCTTTTTTCTGACCCGTTTCCTGCAGAATTATTTTCCCCGGCTTATTGTATATGGATCGGCGCTGTTTATTCTCACCGGTACAAACCTATACTATTACGGCCTTTTCGAGGGACTGATGTCGCATGTCCACTCCTTCTTCCTGTTTGCCCTCTATCTCTTCCTGATCAAGAAGTTCTTTGCCAAAGAAAAGCCATCGTTGCCGGGTTTTGCCCTGATCAGCGTGGTGGTATCCATGGCGATCCTGGTACGCCCGACCAACCTGATCATCCTGCCCTGGTTTTTCCTGATGGATGCGACCGGCGCCAAAAAGATCGGGTGCAGGATCCGGATCTTTTTAAAACCGCAATTCCTGCTGACCTTTTTTGTCCTGTGTTTCCTGGTTTTCCTGCCGCAGCTGATCTACTGGAAATATGTTTCGGGCAGTTTCCTCCATTATTCCTATGGTCCCGAAGGATTTTTCTACTGGAAGAACCCTGTCATCCTGCCGCTGTTCTTCTCGCCGCTCAACGGCCTTTTCCTTTATAATCCGATGGTCCTGTTTTTTGTGGCAGGTTCCCTGCTGATGATAATCAAGCGGAAGGCGAACGGGCTGCTGTTGCTGGTCACCTTTGCCCTGGTGGCCTATATTTCAGGCTCGTGGCATATGTGGTTTTTTGGCGGAAGTTTTGGTTCGAGGCCCTTTGTCGAGTATTATGCCCTTCTCTCGCTGGGGTTTGGCACGATCCTCACGGAGATCGTCAGGTTAAGAAATTTATTTGTCAGATACATGGTCGTATTGCTGCTCATCGGTTTCAGCTATTACAACCTCCTGCTGATCCACCACAGCTGCTGGTACACAGGGTCGGTGTGGGACTGGGATATGTATGAATCGCGTCTCGACCAGGCGGGAATCCTGAATTTTTCAAAGGAGAGTTATACCTTTATCAACGATTTTGAGAACGACTCCTTTGAACCGGCCGTGGTCAGGACCAGCCTGCTGAGCCATTCCCGGAACTTCTCGGCCATGTTGGATAACCGGTTTGAATTTTGCGGGATCTACAGCCACAGCATGACCGGGATCCTGGCGGGTAATATCCGCAATGTCACCGCGCAAATGTGGATCGACCCTTATGTGTCCGATTCAACCAATGCCTTCCTGGTCGCCTCGATTGAAGATGACAAGCACTTTCCCTGGTTATATAAGTTGGTTCCGTTGAACAGTTTTCAGACAAAAGCCCGACGATGGAATGAGGTGAATATGTCGTTTGCAGTTCCGCTCTGGCTCAACGACCCGGGATTCAGGTTGAAGATCTACCTTCGGAATACACGGAAAAGGACCTTCCTGGTTGATGATATCCGCATCAGGTTTGAATGAAAATTGTTTTTACCTTTGAATCGGTCAATAATCCCGCTTTACATTGAAAGAGATTGCCCCCCATTCGTTTTTGCGGATATTCGGAGTGTTTGCCACAGCCCTGGGCTTGCTCGGGATTTTTGTGGCGGCAAATTACCTTCTCAATGAACGTTCGCTGGAGATCAGCCGGAAGCAGGGTGAACTTCATGAGACGGAACAGATGGCCGATACGCTGGGATTAACCTCCAAACGGCTGGTATACCAGGATTTTGAATGGGGAAACCCGGCCGATACCGCCTCGCACCTGGCCGCCATGGGGCATCGTGGAAAACAATCGCTCCGGATGAGGTCGTGGGTTCCCTATTCGCCCGGGTTATGGATGAAATTCAAAGAGCTGAAGCCCGGCGATTCAGCCTGGCTGCGCATTACAGGGTATGTCTGGTTTGCAGGCCCGCCACAGGATGTGAAAAGCAGCCTGGTTGCTACCTGTAATCGCAAGGGGGTCAATTTCAAGTATATGTTCCTGGAACTTGAAAAGGAGAACCTCAGGCCCAACCAATGGAACCGGGTGAGTATGGATTACCGGATTCCGCGCGCCCCCGACGGGGAGGATATCGTTCAGGTCTATTTCTGGTACCGGGGAAAGGGGGAGATGCTGGTGGATGATATCGATATCAGCCTGTACCGGCCGGGAACGATTACGAAAGCCGGGCATTGACAACAGGTAGAATAAAAACCGGAAGGAATCTCCCTCCCCTCCAAGGGGAGGGTCAGGGGAGAGTTCATTTACAGGATGTTAGGTTTTTTCCCGGGATAGTTTGTACCATTGCGATCAACCAATTAATTCATGCTGAAACACAACCCTGTCATTGAATAAACTGCGAAATAACGGTAACTGGTATTTTTATCTCCTTTTCTGCGCATCCCTGGCGCTGACCTGGTTTTTCCACAAGGACTCCACCCGCTTTACCGACCGCAACGAACTCTGGTCCGACCGGGCAGGCTACTATATTTACCTGCCTGCAGCCTTCTTTTATCATTTCGATACCCGCAGGATGCCGGCCGATCTCGATATCGCCACCGGGGGAGGGTTCAGTATCGACACGGTAACCAACAAGCTGGACACAAAATACACCTACGGCGTATCGCTGATGGTGTCGCCCCTCTTTTTCACCGCGGCGGTGGTTTCACGCATCGCGGGAATCGACGACGAAAACGGCTTTTCCATGCTCTACATGCGCATGATGAGCCTGGCCGCCGTTATTTACCTGGTCCTGGGCATGTGGCTGCTGAAGAAATTCCTCGACTTTTATTTCAAGTCCGCAATCGGATTTTTTGTCATCACCATGATATTCCTTGGCACCAACCTCTTCATCTACGCCCTGCTCGACGGACTGATGTCGCATGTCTACTCCTTCTTCCTCTTTGCCCTGTTTCTTTATACCCTGAAGCGATACCTGCTGTTGCCCTCGGGCAGGCTTTTCCTGGTGCTTTGCCTCAGCCTGTCGCTGGCAGTGCTGATCCGCCCCGCCAATATCCTGCTGGCACTGCTCTTTTTCACCTGGGATGCCCGGCCGGGGGAATGGATGGTTCGGGTGAAGAATTTCCTGAAACCGTCGCAAATACTCGTTTTCTCGGGGATTATCCTGCTTTTGTTCGTGCCCCAGATGATCTACTGGAAATATCTCTCGGGTCACTGGCTCCATTTCTCCTACCAGGGAGAGGGTTTTACCAACTGGCGCCAGCCTAAAATTGCCGAAGTGCTCTTCTCCCCGGTTAACGGGCTGTTCCCCTATGTGCCGATGACCCTTCTTTTTGTGGCAGGAATTTTCTTGATGCTGTTCCGAAAAAGGGGCAACGGCCTGACGATTGCAATTGTTTTCGCCCTGCTGACCATGGTCTGCGCCTCCTGGAAGATGTGGTACTTCGGTTGCTGCAACGGCCAGCGATCCTATATCGAGTATTATACCATCCTGGCGGTGCCTTTTGGTTATATCGCCACGGAACTTTTCAGGCTGCGCAGCTTTATCGTCAGCTCCATCCTGCTGTTTGTCATCCTGCTGTCGGCCTATTATACCCAGCGATACACCCTGTCCATGTACCGGTTCGAACGATGTTATTACGGTTCAACCTGGGACTGGGACCATTTTTCCCGTTCACTTGGCCGCGCCGGGATCATTGCTAAGGATAACCAGGTACGGTCGTATGAGAACGATTTTGAAAACATGGCGCTGTCGCCCGTTGTCAGGCCCTCCATGCTCTTTACCCGTTCGGGGCAGTACAGCATTGCCGCCCGGGAAAAAGGAGGACAGACACCTCTTTTTGCCATCAGGCTCGACGAATTCGGCCATCCCTGGCCCAAAACGATGGATGTGGAGGTGTGGGCCCTGAAACCCGGCACAGCCGGCACCGGCGCCGCCCTTTGCTATTCGCTGAAAAGGGGTTCCGACATCCTTTTCAGCGAGGAACAGCCTGTTGACAGTGTGGTCACTAAACCGATGACATGGTCGAAGGTTCGAAAGACCTTTATCATCCCCGATGTGACCGATTCCAGCATGCTCATCAATATTTATATCCGCAACCCGAAACACGGCCTGTTATATGTTGATGACCTTCATATCAAGTACAGGTATAACTGGAATTAAGTTAGATTTGCAGCCTTAAACGCCCTACCGAATGAAAAATACCAGCCAACAGAGAATCTCCATTGCCGTATTTGGCCTTATCTCCGTGGTCATCATCTTCAACAGGCTGCTGCTGCCCCGGTTCAACACCCATGATGTCATCTCGATTTTGAGCTGGGACGTTTTCGGTTACTACCTCTATTTACCCGCAACCTTCATTCACCATGACCTGGGGATCAGGAATTTTGCCTGGGTGCAGCAAATCCTCGACACCTATCATCCCACCATCGGGTTTTACCAGGCCTACCTGGGCCCGGGAGGCGAATATGTGATGAAATACCCGATGGGAATGGCCATCCTGTACAGTCCCTTTTATTTTTGCGGACAGGTGCTCGCCCATCTTACAGGCTATTCGCCCGACGGCTTTACTTTACCTTATCAGCTTTCCATTGCCTGCGGAGGATTGGTGTACACCGTGATCGGCCTCTGGTTCCTGCGCAGGATCCTGCTGCGGTTTTTTACCGACGGGGTGGTCGCCATGACCATGGTATTGCTGGTTTTCGGCACAAATTATTTCGAACTCACAGCTTTTGACGGCACCATGCCCCATAATTATCTCTTCACCCTCTTTGCCCTCATCGTGTGGTTTACCATCCGCTGGCATGAAGATCAGCAATGGAGATATCTGCTTTACATTGGCCTCCTATGCGGCCTGGCCACCCTGATCAGACCGACGGCCATCGTCATTGTGCTGGTCCCGTTGCTGTGGGGCTTTTCGACAGGAACCTGGCGCGACAAGCTCTCGCTGGCACGCCGGAATATCGCCCCGATCGTAGCCGCAGCCGCCCTGATGATGCTGGTAGTGGGTTTGCAGATGCTTTACTGGAAGCTGCATTCCGGCAGGTGGATTTACTACAGTTATGAAAAAGGGGAGAAGCTGGAATGGATCGCCCCCTTCCTGAAGAACTTCCTCTTTTCCTATAAAAAGGGATGGCTGGTCTATACCCCGCTGATGCTCTTCGCCGTGGCAGGGTTCTGGCCCCTTTTCGTGAAATTCCGTACCATCTTCCCGGCGGTATTCCTCTTTTTCACGGTGCATCTTCTGATCGCCGCCAGCTGGCCCACCTGGTGGTACGGCGGCAGTCTCGGACAGCGTTCTATGATGGAGGCCTACCTGTTGCTGGCCTTCCCGTTGGCTGCCCTGGTACAGCTGATATGGAAACAGGCGGAGGCTGTCAGATGGCCACTCTTTGCTGTGATGATGCTGCTGGTTTTGCTGAGCCTGTTCCAGACCTGGCAATACATGCACTTTATCATCGATGCCTCGCGGATGTCAAAAGCCTATTACTGGCGGATGTTCGGCAAGACCACCGTGAATGCCAACGACCGGCTGTACCTGGAGCCTTCGGGGATCATCGATGAACGCGAATATCTCCAGGACCCCGAACACTATACCTCCAGAACCCTGGCGCTTTACGACTTTGAAAAGCCCGACCCGGGAAACCCGGGAAATTACTGCGCCGATACGGCCAATACCGGCCATTATTCGCTGCGGATGGGCCGGAAGCTGGAGTTCTCGCCGGGAATCAACCTTCCTTACAAGGATGTTGCCAAAAGGGATTTTGCCTGGATCAGGGCAACCGCTTCGGTTTACTTCACCTGTAAGCCTGAAGATGTTGCCTGCTCTCTGGTGATAACCTGCAACCAGAAAGGAAAGGCCTATAAGTACCGCCTGCTCGAGGTGGGCAGGGCCAACCTCAAACCGGGTAGCTGGAATAAAGTTTCGATCGATTACATGACCCCCTTTTTCGATGACAAAAACCAAACAGTGCAGGTCTATTTCTGGAACAGGGGCGAGCGGCAGGTGCTGATCGATGATTTTGAGATCACGGTGTTTGACCCGGTTGATTAGGCAGACATCCGTAAAAAGAGGAAGATTTTTTTCTGCTAACTTTGCAGACGCTAAACCCCGGCAAATAAGATGCATCAAACAACAGTACGATGACCTGGATAAAAAACCTTCTCCTTTTCATGGTGCTGCTTGTGCTTGCTGCTTCATCAGTACAGAAGGAATTCAGGTTCTTTGCCTCCAGGCGGCTTGAGGGTGTTTTCGAGCCGCTGATAAAGCCCGGGTTTACGCGGCATGACTTCCAAACAGGGGAATACCAGTCGAAAATAACGGCCTACCTGGAACAGAATATCGGTTTCCACGAAGAGTTAACCCGGGTGTTCAACCAGTGCGATTTTTCTCTTTTTTCAATCCCGCATGCAGAAAGAATCGTCATCGGGAAAAACAATTACCTGCAGGCCGATACACACATCGCAGCTTACCTGGGAACCGATTTTG
>CAIYQH010000105.1 GCA_903928285.1 uncultured Bacteroidales bacterium | reverse complement strand
GTTGGTTCAGAATCGGCTGTCCGCTAAAATTTGTACTTTTACCCATGGCTAACTTTGTTTGTGTCGTAACTACAAAGGTAACCATCATGGGTTGGCCTTAACCGGCCAACCCTACTTTAAAGTTTTACCGGACAACAGTGATTTTTTTTCCAAGGTATCTGAAAAACTTTTTACCTTTATCCGCTAAAAACTGCTTTGGCCTGATCGGGTTAACGCGTTTTAGACAAACACATTACAAAAATTCAATTTAAATTCATAACCGACATTCGATATCCGATATTCGATATTCATAAATTCACATGTATGTTATTAGGAAAAAAAATCATAGTAGTTCTCCCGGCCTATAATGCAGAAAAAACCATTGCCAAGACCATTGCCGAGATTCCGCTCGACATGGTCGACGAGTATGTTGTGGTGGACGACGCCAGTACCGATAATACCATCCAGGTTGCCAGCACCCTCAAGGTTAAAAACCTGATCAAACATGACAAGAACCGTGGTTACGGAGGAAACCAGAAGACCTGTTATGATACGGCCCTGGCCCTGAACGGCGATATTGTCATCATGCTGCACCCTGATTACCAATACACGCCCAAGCTGATCCCCTCGATGGCCCACATGATCGCCAGCGGGCTATACCCTGTGGTTATTGCTTCGCGTATCCTCGGCAAGGGGGCGCTCAGGGGAGGGATGCCCAAATACAAATATATTTCGAACCGTTTTCTGACCTGGGTTCAGAATATGCTGATCAACCAGAAACTCTCGGAATACCACTCGGGCTACCGCGCATTCTCGAGGGAGGTGCTGGAAACAGTCAATTACAATGCCAATTCTGATGATTTTGTTTTTGACAACCAGATGCTGGCGCAGATCTTTATGGCAGGATTTGAGATTGCCGAGATAACCTGTCCGACAAAATATTTCGAGGAGGCCTCCTCTATCAATCTGCGCCGGAGTATAAAATACGGGATGGGGGTTCTTAAAACATCGATGGGCTATTTCCTCCATAAAACAGGCATCCTATCGCTTTCTATCTATAAGTCCAAATAAGTTCTGCATATGGCTGTAAAAAAGAAGAGAATTGTCAAGGAAGAGACACTGCTGAACTGGAAAATCCTCTTTTTGATTGTTGCCACTTTTCTTGCCTATTTCCCTGTCACCAGCCACGATTTCGTCAATTGGGACGACATTGTTTATATTATGAACAATGACATGATCACGGCCGTTACCTGGATCAACCTGAAAAAAATATTTTCCACCTATTTCATGGGGAACTATCACCCGATGATCCTGCTTAGCTTCTTATTTGATTTTCACTTTTTCAGGTTTTCGGCCCCGGGATACCATATTCACAATCTCCTGCTGCATCTTGCCAATGTATTCCTGGTTTATACCTTTTTTTTCCACCTGCTGAAGAAGAACACCCCTGTTGCCATCACCGTCGCCCTCCTCTTTGCCCTGCATCCCATGCATGTCGAATCGGTGGCATGGGTTTCGGAACGAAAGGATGTGCTTTATACCGCCTGGTTTTTCCTGGCCATGATCTGTTATGTTTTTTATTTGCAGCGGGGAAAGAAATATTACTATTACCTGACACTTGGATTTTTCATCCTTTCCACCCTTGCCAAGGCACAGGCGGTTATTTTACCCGTCATCCTGATCCTTGTTGATTACCTCACCGCCCGGAAGTTTGAATGGAAAATTGTTTTTGAAAAAATCCCATTCCTGTTGCTGTCATTGGTTTTTGGCATGGTTGCGGTTTTTGCCCAGAAGGCGGCCGACTTTATCAACCCGGTACAGATACCCGCCTGGCAGAGCCTCTTCTATGCCCCTTACAGTTTGTGGGTATATCTTGTCAAGTTCCTCGTCCCCTTCAGCCAGAGCGCCGTATATGAATACCCGGTGACCCTGCAGGGTGGCTTCCCCTCCTACCTGTACCTCTCGCCGCTGATTTTCCTGATCATCGGGATCATCCTCTGGAAAACCTGGAAAAGACAACCATACATCACCTTTGGTGTTGTCTTTTTTGTTGCCGCCATTTTCCCTGTATTGCAGTTCCTCCCCGTCGGACCGGCGCTGATCTCGGAACGGTATACCTATATTCCATACATCGGCCTGAGTTTTATTGCCGCGGTCGCATTCCGGGAATACCGGCAAAAACTGGCCCGGGGCAGGAAAAGCATCCTCGATGCGGCCGGGATCCTCCTGGTACTTTTGCTGATGATTCTGACATGGAACCGCGCGATGGTTTGGAAAGACAGTATTGCCCTTTGGACCGATGTGATGGAGAAAGATCCCGGTTGTGTAAAGGCCTATACCAACAGGGCCTTTATGTACAACGAAAAAAAGGATTATGATAACGCGCTGAAGGATCTTTCAGATGTGATTAAAATTGATCCGGATGACACCAAAAAACTGAATTTTTACACCTCCCGGGCCTTCATCTATAAAAAAACGGGCCAGTTTGCCCAGGCGCTTGCCGATTATTCAACGGCTATCAAAAAGCACCCTGACAACGTAAAACCCTATCTTGACAGGGGAATCCTGTATACTGACCAATTTGGGAAATATGATTCAGGCGTGGTTGATTTTAAAATCTTCCTGCAGAAATACCCGGGCGATACCAATGGCAATTTCAACCTGGGAATCGCCTATTACAAAAAAAACGACTTCGACAGCGCGAAAAGATACTTTTTACACTCCGCGGCGATCGATCCTTCAAACGGGCAGGTACACAACCTGCTGACAAACATCTGCTACCGGACCCGGGATTATCCTGAGGCATACAGGCAGGGACTTCTTACTGAAAAATGCGGCATGAAGGTAGAACCTTCATTAATGACATTCCTGAAGCAACATTCAGGACAATGAGTTGTCGGTTACCCAAATTGTCTGATCCCAAATGGCTATAAAAAAGAGACTTTCGATCAAAGAGGAGAAACTGATGAACTGGAAGATTCTCCTTCTTCTTTTCGTTTCCTTTGCTGCCTATTCCCAAACCCTGACATACGACTTTGTTGACTGGGACGATATCGTCTATATCATGAACAACAAGATGATCACGGCTTACAGCTGGATCAACCTGAAAAAGATATTCACGACAGCCTTCATGGGAAATTATCACCCGCTCATCCTGCTGAGTTTTTCCTTTGATTTTCACTTTTTCAAGCTCTCGGCCCCGGGATACCATTTTCACAATCTTCTCCTTCATATAACCAATGTATTCCTGGTATATACTTTCTTCTTCCATCTGCTCCGGAAAAATACCAATGTGGCCCTTTTCACTGCTTTGGTTTTTGCTTTGCATCCCATGCACGTTGAATCGGTGGCATGGGTTTCGGAAAGGAAAGATGTTCTGTATACGATGTGGTATTTCCTCTCGCTGACCGCCTATCTTTTTTACCTCGAAAATGGCCGGCGATATCATTATCTGCTGGCGCTTGGTTTGTTTATCCTTTCGTGTTTATCCAAGGCCCAGGCGGTAACCCTGCCTGTTGTATTACTTTTAATTGACTACTATTCCGGCCGGAAACCAAACTGGAAAATGTTTACGGAAAAGCTGCCCTTTTTCGTGCTTTGTGTCATCTTCGGAATTATTGCAATTTACGCCCAGGATACCTTTAACTCCATCAATCCGAATGGCTACCCTGCCATCAGAAGTCTGTTCTTTGGCCCGTACAGCCTTTGCCTTTACCTGTTCAAATTCCTGATGCCTGTCAACCAGATTGCCATCTACGAATACCCGCTTACCCTCCGGGGAACCGTACCCTTTCTCATCCGCTTTTCTCCGGCGATCTTTCTGCTGGTTGGGCTGGTAATATGGAAAACATGGCGATCAAATAAATTTATCTCCTTTGGCCTGCTCTTTTTCATAGTCACCATTTTCCCGGTCCTCCAGTTCCTTCCTGTTGGCCCCGCAGTGGCGGCCGAACGCTACACCTATATTCCCTATACAGGGCTGGCATTCATCCTGGCCATGGCATGGCAGCAATACAGGACGAAACTCGCCCGCCACCGGAAAACCCTGCTTGATATCGCCATGATCCTGATCCTGGCGGTGATGACGATGGTCACCTGGAGCCGCACACAGGTGTGGAAGGACAGTATTGCCCTGTGGTCGGATGTCATCGAAAAGGATCCGGTGTGCTGCAAGGCATATACCAACAGGGCGTTTATGTACAACCAGCTAAAAGAATATGATAAGGCGCTCAAAGACCTGAATGAGGTGATCGGCATTGATCCGGCCGACTCGAAAAAACTGGACCTTTATATCTCCCGGGCATTCCTTTGCAAAACCATGGGGCGGTATGACCTGGCGCTGGCCGACTATTCCTCGGCGCTGAAGTTGCATCCTGACAATGTAAAACCCTGTTTCAACAGGGGGATCATCTATGCCGACCAGTTAGGCAAACATGATTCGGCCATCATGGATTTTAAAAAATTCCTGAAGCGTTACCCCGCCGACACCAATGGGAATTTCAACCTGGGGATTACCTATTATAAAATGAACAATTTCGACAGTGCGAAAAGATATTTCCTGAAATCCTTACAACTGGATTCCGTCAATGGCCAGATTCACGGTCTGCTGGCCAATGTCTATTACCAGGTGAAAGATTATCCGTCAGCATACAGGCATGGGATGCTGGCCCGGCAGTACGGAGTCATTGTCGATCATTCCATCATGACCTTCCTGATTCAGCAGCAGGCGAAAACGCAGGCCCCTTAGTTTCCGGTTTAAATTACCCTAACATCGTATATATGGCAACAAAAAAGAAGACATTAGTCAAGGAAGAAAAGGTTCTAAGCTGGAAAATCCTGGTGCTGGCGATTGTCACCTTTGTGGCATATTATCCGACGATGAGCCATGATTTCGTTGACTGGGACGACATCGTTTACATTATGAACAATGACATGATCACCTCCTTCAGCTGGATCAATCTTCAAAAGATTTTTTCAACCAGCTTTATGGGGAATTACGATCCCTTCATTTTGCTAAGCTTTTCGTTTGATTATCATTTTTTCAGGTTTGTTGCAGCGGGTTATCATGTTCACAACCTGCTTTTGCATATGGTAAACGCGGCACTGGTTTATGCCTTCGTTTTCCACCTGCTGAAGAAAAACTCTCCTGTCGCCCTTGCGGTTGCCCTTTTGTTTGCGCTTCACCCCATGCATGTGGAATCTGTTGCGTGGGTCTCGGAAAGAAAAGATGTACTTTATACCGCCTGGTATTTACTTTCACTGTTAGCCTATCTGTTTTACCGGCAAAAAGAGAGGCTAAGTTACTACTGGGTGGCCCTGCTGTTTTTTGTCTTTTCAAACCTTTCAAAGGGCCAGGCGGTAACCTTACCTGTGGTATTGCTGCTGGTGGACTACCTCTCCGCGCGCAAATTCGACAGGAAAGCCCTCCTTGAAAAAGTTCCGTTTTTTGCGATCGCGCTCCTGTTCGGCATTGTGGCCATTTTTGCCCAGCGAACGATAAACTCGATCAATGTCATGGGAATGCCTGTAACGAGCAGTCTCTTTTATGCTCCGTACAGCCTTTGCCTTTACCTGGTCAAGTTTTTGGTGCCCTATAACCTGATCGCGATGTATGAGTACCCGTTGACTGCATCAGGCAGCGTTCCTCTTTATATTTACTTCTCACCGCTGATTTTCCTTGGCATCCTGGCCGTGGTATGGAAAACGTGGAAAACACGCCGGTATATCCCCTTTGGCCTCCTGTTTTTCCTGGCAACCATATTGCCGGTTCTCCAATTCCTCCCGGTCGGGGGGACCGTTGCCGCCGAGCGTTACACCTACATTCCCTACATTGGTTTGAGCGTGATTCTGGCCATTGCCTTTTTTGATTACAGGCTGAAAACAACCTTGCAAAACAAAAAAATCATGGATGCCGCAGGGATCGTTTTCCTGGTCATCCTGGCGGTGGCGACCTGGAACCGCACCCTGGTCTGGAAAGACAGCGTTGCGTTATGGACCGATGTGATTGAAAAGGATCCCGGTTGCGTACACGCCTATAACAACAGGGCCTTTATTTACCATGAAAACAAGGAATTTGATAAATCGCTCAGGGACCTGACTTCGGCGATCAAGCTGGATTCAAACGATAAAAAGAGAATGTTTTTATATTCTTTCCGTGCTTCTGTATATAAAAAAACCGGGAAATATGATTCTGCAATTATGGATTATACGACTGCAATTAAAAAAAATCCTGCTATTTACAGACCCTATTTTTTCAGGGGAATTATTTATACTGATATTATGAAAAATTACAGGGCCGGAATTGATGACTTTAAAACTTTTCTAAAACAAAATCCGGATGATGTAAATGGCAATCTGAATCTTGGAATTGCCTATTATAATAACAAGAATTATGACAGTGCGAAAACCATCTTTTTAAAATCGCTCAAACTCAATCCTGCCAACGGAGAGGTCCACTGGCTCCTGGCCGACATATACAACCATGATGGCGACTATGAATCGGCATACCAGCACGGAATAAAAGCCAAACAGTGCGGCACAGCCATTGACACTGCGCTGATGTATTCCCTGACGGAAAAACAAAAGAAAGCGCAAAATAAAAAATTAAAATAATAATTATTTTTTTGATTAATCGGAATAAATAATCCATGATAAAAAAACAAAAAAATAATATTGTTTTTCAGAGGAAAAAAGATGCCGGAAAAAGAAATAAATTATCCCCGAATAAATTAAATACCCGCTATTTTCCGGCAATTTTAATTTTCATTGTTTTATTGATTTCCTCCGTGGTTTATCTGCCGGTGTTCAGATGCCGGTTCACCAACTGGGACGACCCTGTTTATGTGCTGGAAAACAGCCAGGTAAAGCAGTTTTCGGCCGGGAATATTTTCGGCTTTTTCACCCGTCCTTCGGCGTCGAATTACCACCCCTTCACCATGATCTCGCTGAGTGCCGACTATTTTATTTCTTCAAAAACAACGGGGAGCCAGAAACCAGGTCATGAAATAAATGCAGGAATTTTTCATTTTGTCAATTTATTTTTTCACCTTTTAAATGTACTGCTTGTATTTCTCTTTATTTATCATCTTACCGGCAAGAACCCGGTGGTTGCATTTATCACCGCACTCCTGTTCGGGATCCATCCCATGCATGCTGAATCAGTAGCATGGATAGCGGAAAGGAAAGATGTGCTTTATGCATTTTTCCTGCTTGCCGGGCTGAATTATTATTTAAAATTCAT
>CAIYQH010000104.1 GCA_903928285.1 uncultured Bacteroidales bacterium | reverse complement strand
TGACGTTGAAGGTCCCGTACTGTTTCCCGGTGAGGGTGTCTTCATGGCGATCAGGTTGAGTGTTTCGATCAGCAGGTCAACCTCCTCCGCAGTGTTTTCGATACCGAGGCTCACCCTGACGACTCCAGGCAGGTTTGTGTTAGGGAAAAGGGTCAGGAGGAGGCGCTGAAAGCGCTCCAGCCCGTGACCAACACCCAGCATGCGCTTGACCAGCAGATGGGCGCAGTGACAGCCGTACCGCACGCCGATTCCACTTCTCAGGGCAAGTTCCGCTGCCACGCTGCCGGGCATTACGCCCTTCAGGGAAAAGGCGACGACGCCCGATTTCCTTTCAAATGCAGGCGTTTCAGGATCCTTAATCCCGAAGATCTTCAGTCCGGGAATTTTCGCCATCCCCGACAATAACCTCCCGGTCAGGGCCCGTTCTTCGTTACGGATCACATCGAAACCAACCCTTTGCAACAGAACCAGCGCCTTGCCGAGGGCTGCAATTCCGCCTGCGTTTTCCTCACCCGAAGAACGGATCAGTTGCATTTCCGGCGGACTGAAATGAAGCAGGCCCCTTTTCACAACCAGCGCGCCGCATCCGAAGGGTGCATACACCTTATGGGCCGAGAAGGCAAGATAGTCAATTCCCGTTTTTTCCATATCTACCTTGCAGTGAGCTACACTCTGGGCGCCATCCACGAGCAGTTTAGCCCCGTATTGATGGACGATCCGGGCGATTTCTGCAATGTCGTTACAGATGCCCAGTACATTGGAGGCCCCGCTCACGGCCACCAGTTTGACCCGCCGATTTCCTTCCAGCTGTTTTTCATTATACCTGGTTAAAACCGCATTCAGTTCGGGGAGATCAATAACGCCATCGCTGTCGATGGAAATCCTGACCAATGTGTGACGGGGCACAAACCTCCAGGGCAGGTCGTTCGACGAATGTTCAAGAAATGTATTGAGAACAACAGGTTCGACCCCCTGATCGGGTTCCAGACCCATGTTTTCAGCCACAAGGTTGATGGCTTCGGTGGTGTTGGATGTAAAGATCACATCATACAGATTTTGCGGGGCCCTCAGGGCGCCGGCACAAACCGACCTTACCTCTTCCAATATTTGCTGCTGAACCGGCAGGGGCTGCCGCCATGTTTTTCTGACAGCTTCCCACACCGGCTCAAATGTGGGGGTACTTGCTGCATTGTCCAGATTAACGTAAGGTCTGAGACCTTCCCGGGTTGGAACGCGAACCTTCACGCCAATAAGGTTTTTCCTGAGCCCTTCCAGCAACTTTCGACCGGTGAGTCCTTCCAGGTCGTCGTGATACAGTATTTCGCCAGCCTCCTGTTTTTCACAGAAATAGTTTTTGAACAAATCACTTCCCGGTTTCCTGGTCAGCATTAATGCCTTTGCAAAGGCAATAATGTTGATAATGGCCGGTGTGCCGGCTTCAAACCTGCCGGGCGCCTTTGCCCAGATGACCCAAGCGGGAGCCATGAGTCGTGTGGTTCCTCCGCCTGTCTGAAAAGGAATGCCCCCGGGCAACGCATTTTTTTTAACGACCAGCGCCCTGACACCCAGTGACAAGCCGATATCCAGGCTCGATAAACTCTGAAAACTTCCGGGTGTCAGCTGGGCTGCAAGTGTTTTTGCTCCCCGGGGAGTGCAAAAGATGACGGTATGGGAGCGTTCTGACAGCCCCAGATATTCCAGCACAACACTCCTGGCCTGCTCATATAAACCAGTCGTAACCATCGAGTTGTAGCCGCTTCCCCTGTGAACATTGGCGTAGGTTTCCAGGGCCGCGTAAACTGAATGCTCAAATTCGGTAAATGCTTCATTCATATGCTTTTATTTATAAACTGTTCATTTTTACCGGTTAAATCCTGGAGGATCACCTTCCATTAATACACAGGTTCAGGTTAAACCCCTTGAGCTTTGACTCCGTGAAGTTAGCAAGGTTACATAACCGATGCATGTTAAATCTGACGAAATTAATTCAAACAGGCTGAGATCTATCCACAATGACACTATGAAGGCACAACGGGAGGCGCTATCCAGGTTAAGAGCAAAATGGTCAGGGATGAATTATTCCGGAAAGGCGCTCCGGATTGCTGGTTTCCAGGCAACTGTTGACAACACTGCTTACCGATGACTGTTATTGTATGTTAAATATTCATTAACAAATTGTTAATCATCGAACAGATATGCGTCAGTGGCCGATCTTTGCAAAAAAACAAACAAATATGCAGATCAGGACTTGTCAGTTCAATGATTCCTATTTCCCGATCATGGATGGGGTAGGGATGACGGCCCATAATTACGCCTACTGGCTGAATGAAAAGTATGGAAAAACCATGCTGGTCGCGCCTAAGGTAAAGGGATATGAAGATACCGTTGATTACAAGGTTCACAGGTTTAAATCTGTTTTGCTGCCAGGTATGAATCCATACAGGGTCGGGTTGCCGCTGATCGACATCAAATTTAAAAAGAAGCTCAAGAAGATAAAATTCGACCTGCTTCACGCCCATTGCCCCTTCATCAGCGGTCAGGTGGCATTAAAACTGGCTTCAAAACTCGATGTCCCCCTTGTCACAACCTTTCATACGAAATACAGGGATGATTTCAAAAAGGTGATCAATAATGATCTCTTTGCCGATTTTTTTGTTAGGCTTACCCTCGATTTTTACAATGCAGCCGACCTGGTCTGGGTTCCCAACCATGCAACAGGTTTGACACTCAGGGAATATGGGTTTAAAGGGGAATTCGAGGTGATGCCCAATGGTTCCGACATGGCTGTTCCGGATACTGAAAAACGGATGAAATACAGGAAGAAAGGTCGTCTGATGACCGATTCAGCCGACGATGATTTTGTGATGTTATTTGTCGGGCAGCATCGCTGGGAGAAAAATGTAAGACTCATCCTCGATGCCATGATCATGCTCAGGGATGCCGGAAAATCGTTCAAAATGGTGTTCGCCGGCGAAGGATATGCAGCCGGTGAAATGTTGAAAATTGTAAGGCAGCATAATCTCCAGGATCAGGTGGTATTTCTGGGTGTGATCACCGATCGCAAGGAATTGCAAAATGTCTATGCTGCATCCGACCTGCTGGTTTTCCCCTCTGTTTATGACAACTCCCCGCTGGTACTGCAGGAGGCTGCGGCCTTCGATGTACCGTCGGTGGTAGTGCGCAACAGCTCTTCAGCCGAAGGCGTCCATGATGGTTTGAACGGCTTCCTGGTTGAAAATGAGGCTGCATCGCTGGTAACCAAAATCAGTGAAATAATGGATAATCCTGATATCCTTGGGCTGGCCGGTGTAGGCGCCAGGAAAACCATCTATCATCCCTGGGAAAGTATTGTGGATTTTGTTTACATCCGGTATACGGAGATCATCCGCAAACATCAGCCTGTCGTGTCGAAGCAGTCGGATGACGACGAGGAAGATTAGGTGTTAAGCCCCGGAAATGGGGTGGCAGTCTGTTTACCTGAGTTCGAACTCTTTCAGTAACTCTTCGAATGTCTCTTTGTGACTTGGCGAATCGGCCTGTTTGGATGCGAGCGCATAGGCCTGTGCATAGGGATCTTCACGATACCTGTAAATTTTCCATTCGCCTTCATGGTATTCAAGCGCTGAGAGATTCTCGACCCAGTCGCCCGAGTTCAGGTAGGTAACCGAGCCCTTCTGGTTCCTGATCGTCCTGATTTCAGGTTGGTGGATATGCCCGCAGATGACAAAGGCATATCCTTTTGATATGGCGATCCCGGCCGCGGTGTCTTCGAACTTGTTAATATAGGATACTGCGCGTTTTACGCCGTGCTTAATCTTCTGGGAGAAGGAAATTTTCTGCCGTCCAAGACTTGTCAGGATGAAATTGGAAAAACTGTTCAGCAGGATCAATAAATCGTAGCCGATTGAGCCGAATTTTGCCAGCCATTTGCTGTGCTGCATGGTAATATCAAAAACATCACCATGAAATATCCAGGCTTTCTGCCCGTGGATATCCAACAGCAGTTTATTGACAAGCTTAAAGGAGCCCATGTTGAAATTGGAGAATTTCCGCATCAGTTCATCGTGGTTCCCGGTGATGTAAACCACCTTTGTATTTTTGGCAATCAACCCTGTCAGGTGGCGGATCACCATCAGGTGGGATTTTGGAAAATAGCGTTTGCGGAATTGCCAGATATCAATGATATCACCGTTAAGGATCAGTGTTTTAGGCTTAATGCTTCGCAGGTATTTCAACAGCTCTTTGGCATGGCAGCCAAAGGCGCCAAGATGTACATCGGAAATAATAACCAGGTCAACGGCACGTTTGGGAAAAATTGTCTGCTTCATATTATGAAGCAAAGATAGACCTGATCCTTAACCGGTATGTTAACAGTATGTTACGAAAACATTAATGAATGATTAAGTAATTGTTAAGTTTACGTAAAATTCAATATAGTGCTGATTTTTCTGTGAAATTTGCCGGAAATTCAACAGGTTTATGAAAAGAAGTTCAGTTTCGAAAATGATCAGCAAGATATCCAGGCGCGAGAGCCTGCCCCTTTTACGCGGAATGTTTGTATGTCCTGAACAGGTGAAACGCAGGAAGAATGCATCCATCCATGATTTCTTCCAGATTTTGCCGGAGCCTTCGGTGACATCCTCCGCGATGGATAGGGTAAACAGTATAATGCAACGGGCGGCGAACTTCTCCTGCAGCGGAGAAGACGGACTTTACATCACGAACAAAGAGGGGATGTATCTTGGAGGATAACCCGATGAAGGATATAGCGGAATACCATGGAAATGCCGGCAAAGGCCCGGGGCGTATTCTATGGCTGACGGATACCTATGGCGACCACAACGGCGTATCGACCGTGTTAAAATCAATTCACCTGGAGATCAAGGCACGTAACCTGCCGGTGGACATTATGGTTTGCAGCAGTACGATCGGATCCGATGATCATCTCATCGTCATAAAGCCTGTTTCCCAGTTTACACTTCCCCTGTACCGTCAGCAGCCAATGAGGATCCCGAATTATCTTTCGGTACAGCGCGCCTTCCGGCGGGGAAAATACGACCGTATCATCTGCTCTACCGAAGGACCGATGGGGCTTGCTGCGTTGTGGCTGAAAAATATCTTCTCGGTCGATGCCTTCTTTTACCTGCATACCGACTGGCTGAGTTTTGCAAAGGAGGTATTGTCGATGGAAAAAACGGGGCTGGGCCGGTTGGAGAAATTAATGAGGATCTATTATAAAAGATTCGGCAATGTATTTGTTCTGAATACCGATCAACAGCAATGGCTCACCGGGAAATCGATGGGTTTTAGTCCTGCAAGGGTGTTCCTTACCGCACACTGGGTTGATGGTATCTTTTCGGAAAGGCCCGTTCGGAAACCGTCAAATCATCCCTTTGACAGCCGGAAGCCTGTAGTTTTGTATACCGGGCGCATCAGCAAGGAAAAGGGGGTGATGGAACTTCCCGCAATTGTCGGGATGGCCAGGGATGTATTCCCTGAAATCCAGGTGGTGATTGCCGGTACCGGCCCTGCCGAAGAGGAACTGAAGATGCTGATGCCGGATGCCTTTTTCCTGGGTTGGGTCGCCCGGGATTCTCTGCCTGCCCTTTTCAGATCGGCCGATCTCCTGCTGCTGCCCTCGCGGTTTGATACTTTCAGCTGTGTCGTGCTGGAGGCGCTGAGTTGCGGTTTGCCGGTGGTGGCATACAATACAAAAGGGCCAAAGGATATTATTGAAAATTCGGTAAACGGGTACCTTGTTGAAACCGGTGAGGAGATGGCAGGAAAAGTCGTAAGCTTTTTTCTGGAGCCCGGCGCCAAACTGAAAATGAAGAAGGCTGCCCTTCTCAGGGCGGAGTCTTACCAGGCCGGGCAGATCATGGACAGGTTGTTGCAGGATACCGGAATGGTTGCCGAACCGTGTTCCGCATGAAAAAGCAAAAGAGGGAACCCTGGTTGTGGTGGAAACACGGGGTGATTTACCATATTTACCCGAGGAGTTTCCAGGATTCAGATGGCGACGGGATCGGCGATATCCGCGGAATCATTCGTCGGCTTGGCTACCTGAAGGAGCTTGGTGTTGATGGTATCTGGATTTCGCCTGTGTATAAATCGCCCATGGTCGACTTCGGGTATGATGTTTCAGGATACCGTGAGATAGATCCCACCTCCGGCACCATGGAAGATTTTACGGAATTGCTTGAAAAGGCCCATCATGCTGGGATCCGTGTCATCATGGATATGATCCTGAACCATACCTCCGACCAGCATCCCTGGTTTATTGAATCTTCCTCCTCACGCGATAATCCCAAGCGAAACTGGTACATATGGAAGGAACCCGTTAAAGGAAACCCGCCAAACAACTGGAAATCGGCCGTGGGCGGGAGTGCATGGCATTTCCACAAGCCAACGGGGCAGTATTACATGCACTCCTTTTTCGACGAACAACCCGATCTGAACTGGCGCGACCCGGAGCTTCCGGGCGTTTTCTTTGAGGAGATGAAGTTCTGGCTCGACCTGGGTGTTGACGGTTTCCGGCTCGATGTCATCAACATGATCGCCAAGGATAAGAAATTCAGGGACAATCCCGTCGTATTTGGAATCAGGGCATTTCAGAAACATCTCTATACCCGCAACAGGAAAAGGTCGGTGACGGTTGTGACGCAGATCAGGAAATTGCTGGATCAATATGAAAACAGGACCGGGATCGGGGAGATCTATTCAATGCCGCCCGGCAGTGCAAAAACGGCAGCCCGTTACCTGGCCGGGGGCCATCATGGTATCCACCTGGCCTTTGATTTCTCGCTGATCTTCAGCGCATGGAACGCCCATTCCTATTACAAAACCATTAAAAGCTGGTACGACAGCATCCCGCAAAACGGTTGGCCCTGTAATGTGTTATCAAACCACGATCTTTTCAGGAGTATCGACAGGATTCCCTGGCGGACCCACAGGGAGGAAAAAGCTAAAGTGGCAGCCGCCCTGTTGCTCACGATGAGGGGGACACCCTTCATTTACTATGGCGAAGAGATCGGCATGCATAACGGGAACATCCGCAGGCGTCATATCCGCGACCCGCTCGGGAAGCGTTACTGGCCCCTGTTTTCGGGCAGGGATAAGGCGCGTACACCCATGCAGTGGGATGATCAGCCAAACGGAGGTTTTACCGATGGCATTCCCTGGATGCCTGTGAACCGCGACATCCATTCCCGTAATGTAAAACTGCAGGAGGGTGAACTGAAATCGTTGTTAACCCACTATCGGAAACTCATCAGGGTCAGGAGATCCAGCGAAGCTATTCAGCAGGGTTCCTGGATTCCCGTTATGACAGGGCAGGATGGAATACTCTCCTATTTAAGGCAAACGGAATATGAACGGATCCTGGTGATCCTGAATTTCACGGGAAGACAGAAAAGATTTTCATTGCAGGAACATACTTATGGCGAGGTCCTGTACTCGACCCACAGGCATTCGGAGGAGTTTATCTATTTCCAGGAGATGCAGATCAGTGGCTTTGAAGCGACCATCTGCAAGGTGAATGAATGAAATTCAGAGCGCCTTTCTTCCCGTGTCAGGCTGTTCAATTCAGCAAGTTCATGTTCACGGCGTGCACGGGTTGCCAATTCACTCTGATAGCCTGTTTTTAGTAGCTCATGCGAACGCCGGAGCTCCTGAAGTGCAATAAACAG
>CAIYQH010000103.1 GCA_903928285.1 uncultured Bacteroidales bacterium | reverse complement strand
GTTCGATGGCCAGCTCTTTTTGAAATTGATGCTTTGATTCATTCAGCTTTCCCGCGTCCGGTTCCTGTTGCCGGGCATCCTGTGAATAGCTGATCACCAGCGAATCTGTTTTAATCCCTGATCCGGCAATGGGCGAACTCAGGACGATCCCGCCGAAGGTTCTGCATCGGCTCAGGGCGACATAGACCTGCCCGTAGGCGAATGCAGCATTGGCATCGATGATGACCTTGTCGAAGGTGAGCCCCTGGCTTTTATGGATGGTGATGGCCCAGGCAAGTTTCAGCGGGATCTGCGTGAAGCTGCCGGCCAGCTCCTCCCTGATCTCCTTGGTGCTTTCATTCAGCGAATATTTTACATTTTCCCACATAACCCTGCCTACGGCGATTTCACCGTTATCGGCGGGGCACTTTACAAAGACTGTGTCGTCGGTGATCCTGGTAATCTTACCGATCTTCCCGTTATAATAGTGTTTTTCGGCCGAGAGGTCATTTTTGATAAACATCACCTGGGCGTTTGGTTTTACCTCCAGTTGTTCCTCAGTGGGGAAGTTCTGGGCCGGAAATTCGCCTGTAATTTCAGCCTTGAAAAAATGTGATTTACCCTCCAGAGCGGCCAGTTTGGACTGGTTCATTGCGAAAGCGCCGGCGTTGTGGGTTGTCAGGGTGATGTAGCCTTCATTGTCATCAGGGTTGAAATTGGGGATATGCCTTGAGTTCAGCTCCGTGATGGTTTCTGCGCTGATATCGTTATCGCGGACCTTGTTAAGCAGTCCGATAAAGTACCGGTCCGATTGCCTGAAGATCTCCTTTAATTCGATGGTGACCGGGTTTGTCTTTTTCAGCGCCACGCTGTCGAAAAAATAGGCGCTATGGTAATACTCCCGAAGGATACTCCATTCGGCGTCGCGCACCACGGGCGAGAGCTGGTGAAGGTCGCCGATCATCAGCAGCTGAAGGCCGCCAAAGGGCTTGTAGTGGTTTCGATACTGGCGCAAAACCTCATCCACAGAATCCAGCACATCTGCCCTGACCATGCTGATCTCGTCGATCACCAGCAGGTCGATGCATTTGATCAGGTTGATCTTTTCCCTGTTGAACTTCCTGTTGAAGGCCTCGTTTTGGGAAGCCGGGTCCCTGGGCTGGAGCGATTCGGGAATGGAGGGAGCGAAACTCAGCTGAAAGAAGGAGTGGATCGTGACGCCACCTGCGTTGATGGCTGCCACGCCGGTAGGGGCCACCACCACCATCCGTTTCGGAGTGATCTTTTTCAGGTTGTGCAGAAAGGTGGTCTTCCCGGTGCCGGCCTTCCCGGTCAGGAAGATATTCTGATTCGTAAACTGAACAAACTCGGAGGCCAGCAGAAGCTGTTCGTTTTGACGGTATTCCATAAGCAATTCTCTGGTATAATAACGCTCAATCAGTTGAAACAATGATTTACATATCAGCATCCTGAATTTTCAATCCAAAATGAAGCAACTGCATACTGCCATAAAATAAGCCATAAAATTACAAAAAAATGTAACATAATAAAGGATATGTGAAATATTTCAGGTTTCAGGTATCGGATTGCATGGTGGAACAGAAATTTACTTTTATCTTTGCACCCCTTTTTGGAAGAAAAAGGTTCAATTATTTAAAATAATCAGGAAGAAAGCATGGATACGTTAAGTTACAAAACCATAAGCGCCAACGCGGCTACCGCGACCAAGGAATGGGTGCTTATCGATGCCGAAGACCAGGTACTGGGGCGACTGGCTGCCAAGGTGGCCCTGTTGCTGAGAGGCAAACTGAAAACCAACTACACACCGCACGTCGATTGTGGCGATAATGTTGTCATTATCAATGCCGAGAAAATCAGGCTGACCGGTAAGAAGATGGAAGAGAAGATCTACCTTTCCCATTCGGGTTATCCCGGTGGGCAGAAGGAGGTGACTCCCGTCAAGTTGTTGGCCAAGAAGCCGACGGCAGTGGTGGAGAAAGCCATCAAGGGGATGCTCCCGAAAAACAGGTTGGGTTCAGTGATGTTCCGCAACCTTTATGTTTACGCCGGTCCCGAGCATCTGCACCAGGCACAGCAACCGAAACCAATGAAATTAACATCAATCAAGTAATATGGAAGTCATAAACACCCTCGGCAGAAGGAAAACTGCTGTTGCACGAATTTATATGAAAGACGGTTCTGGCATCATGACTGTGAACAACCGTGAGTTCAAGAACTATTTTCCCACGCCTATTCTTCAATTCAAGGTGACCGAACCTTTTGAGGTAACCAACAACCAGGGCAAATACGATATCAAGGTTAATCTTGACGGCGGCGGAATCCGTGGTCAGGCCGAAGCGCTTGCTCTTGCTATTTCCCGCGCCCTGTGCGAAGTCAACGAGGAATTTCGCCCGCCATTAAAGGCCAAGGGACTGCTTATGCGCGACCCGCGTATGGTGGAACGGAAGAAATTCGGCCAGAAAAAGGCCCGTAAGAGATTCCAGTTTAGTAAACGTTAGTATTGTAGAATTCTTAGAATCAGTATATGTCAAGAACGAATTTTGATGCATTATTGGATGCCGGTGTCCATTTTGGTCACCTGCGCCGCAAATGGAATCCTGCCATGGCTCCCTACATCTTCATGGAACGCAACGGGATCCATATCATCGACCTGTATAAAACCATGGCAAAGATCGACGAAGCTGCTGCTGCGTTGAAACAAATTGCCAAATCAGGTAAAAAGGTGCTGTTTGTCGCCACCAAAAAACAGGCGAAAGAGATTGTAGCCGAACATATCAAACGGATCAACATGCCCTATGTTACGGAGCGCTGGCCGGGCGGTATGCTTACCAACTTTGCCACCATCCGCAAGGCTGTCCGTAAAATGATCTCCATCGATAAACTGATGAGCAGTCCCTCCTATACCAACCTTTCAAAGAAGGAGCGTCTTACCATCACCCGTGAACGTGCCAAACTGGAAAAGAACCTTGGTTCCATTGCCGACCTGAACCGTTTACCTGCTGCGATTTTCATCGTAGACATCCTCAAGGAACACATCGCACTTGCCGAAGCCAAGAAACTGAATATCCCAACCTTTGCCATCGTGGATACCAATTCCGATCCGAGGACCGTGGATTTTCCGATTCCTGCCAACGACGATGCATCCAAATCAATCTCCCTCATCGTCGATACGATGGTCAGGGCGATCGAAGAGGGACTTATGGAACGCAAACTCGACCGCGATAAGAAAGAGTCGGGCGACGACCGCGATGAAGATGGCGAAATGAGAATGGGTTCATCCCTGTTCGATTCAGATGATGATGAGGTCGATGAAGACGGCATCAAAATCGTGAAAAAGGATTTCGTTGACACCAAGGTGGCCAAGATGAAGGCGCTCGAACCTGCACCGGAGGACAAGAACAAGCCTGCCAGGAAAAGGATCAGCAAACCGGCGGGAAGACCCAAGAAATAAATTGAATATCGAATATTGAATACCGGAAAGGTCATTGTAAGGCATTTTCGTTGCCACGCTGCCCCATCATTTCACTGTTCATTTTGATATTTATCATTAACAAACATTAAAACAAAACGATTCTATGAATATTACTGCTGCTGATGTGAATAAATTGCGCCAGATGAGTGGTGCAGGGATGATGGATTGTAAAAAGGCCCTGCAGGAAACGGAAGGCGATTTTGACAAAGCCATTGACTACCTGCGGAAAAAAGGGCAGAAAGTTGCCGGCAAACGTGCCGACCGCGATGCCAACCAGGGTTTTGTGATTGCCGGAACTACAGCCGATCAGACTTATGGCGCTGTGGTCATGGTGAACTGTGAAACCGACTTCGTAGGTAAAACCGAGGAATTTATCAAATTTGCAAAGGATCTGCTTGACCTGGGCCTTGCCAACCGTATCAAAAATGCGGCTGACCTTATGCCGATGTCGCTCGGAACCACCTCAGTGGATGAGAAACTGAACGAACTCCTTGGGAAAACAGGTGAGAAAATTCAGATTGCCCACTACGAAGTAATCGAAGCTCCTGTTGTATTCGCCTATAACCACTTTGGAAACCGTCTTGCCACCGTTCTCGGTCTCAGCAAGAAGGATACCAAAAATGTTGCTGAAATCGGACATGAGCTTGCCATGCAGGTTGCTGCGATGAGCCCGGTTGCCGTGGATAAGGAAAACGTTTCGCAGGAGGTTATTGACCGCGAGATCGAGATTGGTAAAGATCAGGCACGCCAGGAGGGTAAACCCGAAGATATGCTGGAAAAAATCGCCCAGGGCAAACTTTCCAAATTCTTCAAGGAGATGACCCTGCTGAACCAGGATTTTATCAAGGATACCAAGAAAACCGTTCGCCAGTATATCGTTGAAAATGATAAGGATCTGACCGTAACAGGTTTTAAACGCCTCCAGCTTGGCGCATAAGTAATGGTTGTGATTTAAATGGGGGATTATCCGGAGTTGGGTGATCCCCTTTTTATTTAATGCAGGCAATGCAGGCAATGCAAACAATGCAGACAATTTTCGGATTGTTTGTGGAGGGTTAGAAATTA
Source organism: uncultured Bacteroidales bacterium (assembly GCA_903928285.1). Classification (GTDB taxonomy): domain Bacteria; phylum Bacteroidota; class Bacteroidia; order Bacteroidales; family FEN-979; genus CAIVAT01. The sequence goes on along the minus strand of CAIYQH010000103.1, from coordinate 2,471 downwards.
TTTAATTTTCTTTCGGAATGGCGGAACCTACTAAAAAAGAGATTGTACGGGAGATGTTTGACGACATTTCACCGCGGTATGATTTCCTGAACCATTTTCTCTCATTAGGAATTGATCGGAGCTGGAGAAAAAAACTTGTCAGGATTCTGGCCACCTATAACCCTCCAAGGGTACTTGATGTTGCCACGGGAACCGGCGACCTTGCCATTTCAATCGCCGCCCTGAAACCACAGAAAATTGTCGGCATCGATATATCTGAAAAGATGCTCGGGATAGGCCGTTTAAAACTCGTGGAAAAGGGGCTGGATCAACTGATCACGCTCAGGAGGGCCGATGCCGAAAAAATACCTTTTTCAGACAATGCCTTTGAAGCCATAACAGTCGCTTTTGGGGTGCGTAATTATGAAAACCTGGTCCTGGGCCTGCAGGAGATGCGGCGTGTACTGCGCCCGGGCGGGGTGATACTGATCCTGGAATTCTCCCATCCCGCTTCATTCCCCATGAAACAGTTTTACGGCATCTATTCCCGGTTTGTGATTCCTGTCATGGGGAGGATCATCTCGGGGAACAGCAAAGCCTATACTTACCTGCCTGAATCGGTGGCTGCCTTTCCGTCGGGTGATGATTTCCTGAAAATCCTCGAAAATACAGGGCTGAAAAACACAAAACAACTCCGGTTAAGCATGGGAATAGCATCCATCTATATCGCTGAAAAATAATTCCCTCAAAACTGCGTTTAACACTCTCAACCTTTACTGCACCTCCTTGAAGACCGAACGGTTTACGTTATTTATTCTGTTGCTCCTGTTTCTTTGCATTCCCAATCATGGTAAGGGCCAGAGGTCGGTTGTCCTCAACATGCCTGATTATGACGAAGAAAATATCTTTCATTTCGGTTTTATTCTCGGGGTGAATATGAGTTATGCCACCATTCGTCCCATTAACGATCTGCGGACGCATGTATTTGATTCGACCTATCTCCCCGATATCCTTCCACTCCCTGATTCAGCAAAGGTGCTTTCGGTTTCTTCAACGCCGACACCGGGCTTTGTAATCAGTATTGTGGCTAATATGCACCTGGCAAGAGATCTTGAGTTGCAATTTGTACCCTCGCTTTCTTTCGGCGACAGGACCCTCATCTATGACATTGAAACTTTCAGGAAACGCCTGGGTGAAAAGGATTCTGTACTCTTTTCAACCATTTCAAAAAAGGTACCCTCCACCTATATCAATTTCCCGCTCGAGATCAAGTATAAGGCATTCCGGTATAATAATTTCAGACCCTACCTGCTTGCAGGCGCCCAGTATACGCTCGACCTTGCTTCCCAGGCAAAAAAACGGGAGGAAAAAAACAGGAATGAGAAAATCGTAAAATTCAACCAGAACGATGTTTATATCGAAGCCGGCGTCGGATTTGACTTTTACAATGAATGGTTCAAGTTCGGACTGGAGTTGAAGATGATGTACGGCTTAATGGATGTGCTGAAAAGAGAACATAATCTTTATACAGACTCCATCGACAGGCTCAACTCGAAAATTTTCCAGGTATCATTCACCTTTGAATAGCCTCCCGGTCACGTCAAATTTCTTACCTTTGTTGATTAAAACCGATTTACATGGATAGAATTGCGGTTTTTCCGGGTTCATTTGATCCCATCACACGCGGGCATGAATCCATCATCAGAAGAGCCTTGCCGCTTTTCGATAAAGTGATTGTTGCCATCGGGGAGAATACTGAAAAACGATCCTTTTTCACACTTGAACGCAGGCTCGAATGGCTGCACCAGATTTTCGGAGCGGAACCCGGCATTTTCATTACCTGTTACAGCGGGTTGACCATTGACTTTTGCCGCAGGGAGGGAGCCCGGTTTATCCTGCGGGGGTTGCGCACCGCCGCTGATTTTGAGTTCGAACGCGGCATCGGCCAGATGAATAAACTGATGTTTCCCGATCTTGAAACAGTCTTTTTGCTTTGTGTTCCGGAATATGCCTCCCTGAGCTCCTCGATTGTCAGGGATATTATCCGTAACGGGGGAGATGTCAGGCAATTTGTACCGGAGGGGATAGAAACAGGTTCCCATTGATTAGATTCCCGGCATCCGGGTCATAACCTATCACCGATTAAAATTTGTTTTTATGAGGATGTATTTCATTTCATTTTGTATTATTTTATTATCGCTTACCGCTGCCGCTCAGAACGTTGTGATTAATGGTATAGCCCCCGGGGCGGAACGGAAAACCATCCAGGTCAGCACCCCTGCCGATCTGATTACCTTTATCGATAAACCACTGGCCTCTGCCGTCGTTGATTCCTCAGGCCATTTCACCCTGTCTGTCCCGATCACCAAAATCATCTACTCAATCCTGACCATCGACTTCCATAAGGCTGAATTATACCTTGAACCAACCCGGCACTATAATATCCGTATTGCGCCGATGAACTATGACGACAATGCCGAGGTAAACCCCTT
>CAIYQH010000102.1 GCA_903928285.1 uncultured Bacteroidales bacterium | reverse complement strand
GTGCAGCCTGCCAGAAAAATTCCGGCTTTGGCTGTTTCAACCGGACGGAGTTTGGGATGAGCCTCCGACATGTAACCATATTTATCGTAGGAGATCCCCAGCAAACGGGCAAGGTCGGGATTATCTTTGGGTGCGATTACCGCCGTGGCGAGAACAACGAGATCGGCGACCACCTCAACCACCTGGCCGATCTGGGCATCTTCGCCCCTGACCATCAGTTTATCCCCTTTTTTGTAGATTTTTGAAACCCTGCCCCTCAGGTAGGTGGCCCCGGTATCGACCTGTGCCTTCTTCACAAACTCCTCGTAGCCTTTCCCGGCAGCGCGGATATCCATGTAAAAGACATAGGCATGCGAATCGTGGACCTTATGGTGCAGCAGGATGGTGTGCTTTGTCGTGTACATGCAGCAGATTTTCGAGCAGTACTCGATGCCCTTGGCTTCGTCGCGCGATCCGATACATTTGATAAAGACCACGTTCTTGGGGACCTTCCCGTCGGAAGGGCGCACGGGAACGCCATTGGTAGGCCCGTTGGCCGATACCATACGTTCAAATTCGAGTGATGTGATGATGTCTTTGAAACGGCCGACGCCATATTCTTCATAGGGTTTGGGATCCCACATATCGTAGCCGGTTGCAACGACCACGGCTCCGATTTCGCGTTCGATGATCTCATCCCGCATCGTGTAATCGATCGATCCCTTTTCACAAACCTTGGCGCAGATACCGCATTTGCCCTTGGTAAGCATGGTGCAGTGTTCGGCATCGATCACCGGCTTGTTGGGGACTGCCTGGGGGAACGGGGTATAGATCGCTTTCCGTTTGTCAATGCCCATATTGTATTCGTTGGGAACCTTCACCGGGCATTTCTGCCAGCAGGCGCCGCAACCGGTGCAGGTCTTGAAATTGACAAAGGAGGCTTTTTTCTTTATTTTCACTTTATAGTTTCCCACAAAACCTTCGAGTTCCAGCACCTCAGCGTAAGGTATCAGCTCAATGTAGGGATGCGAAGCAACGTCCACCATTTTCGGGGTGAGGATGCACTGTGAGCAGTCGAGGGTGGGGAAGGTCTCATCAAGCTGGGCCATTTTCCCGCCGATGGATGGGCTCTTTTCAACAAGTACCACCGGAATGCGGGCATCGGCGATGTCGAGGGCAGCCTGGATACCGGCAATACCGCCGCCGATCACCAGGGCGCGCTTGGTCACCGGAACCGAAATTTCATGCAGCTGCTCGTTGGCAATCGATTTGGCGACTGCCATCCGGCACAGGTCCATGGCCTTTTCCGTGGCAGCTTTCTTGTCCTTCTGGTGCACCCACGAGGAATGTTCCCGGATATTGGCCACCTCCAGCAGGTAGGGGTTCATCCCGGCATCGGACAAAGCCTTGCGGAAGGTCTTTTCATGCATACGCGGCGAGCAGGCTGCCACCACGATGGAGGTGAGCTTGTGCTGTACGATGGCATCGCGGATCATTCCCTGCCCGGGGTCGGAACACATGTACTTATATTCGATGGCAAACTTTACCTCTTTTATGTGTTTAATCTCCTCCACAACCTGGGGGACATCAACATAATCGGCAATATTTGCACCGCAAAAACAAATGAAAACTCCTACTCTTGCCATTATTTAGCCTCACTTTCTGCTTCAACAGCCTTGGTGGTTTTTTTTACTTTCTGGGGTACGGGTTCGACTTTCCCGATATTGGTCAGGGCGCCTTCAACAGGAACAATATGTTTGGGGAACCTCAGCTGGTCGATCGGGTATCCGAAGGCCAGGGCCATGAGCTGCGTGAAATAGAATACCGGGATGTTATACTTGATCCCCTGCAGTTTTTCTATATCGGGCTGGCGCATGTCGAGGTTCGACTGGCAGAGGGGGCAGGCAACCACGATGGCATGGGCGCCGCTCTCTTTGGCCATCTCCAGGATCTTGCCGCTCAGGCTCTCCACCACTTCGGTATTGGAAATGGAGAAGGAGGCACCGCAACATTCGGTCTTATAGTCAAATTCCGTGGCCGTGGCGCCCAGCGCCTCACAGATCTGGTCCATCGAGACCGGGTATTCGGGCGAATCAAAGTTGGTAATATTTTTGGGTCTCGTAAGCAAACATCCATAGTAACAGGCAACCTTCAGCCCGGTAAGCGGCTTGGTCACCTTGCTTTTGATGGTCTCCAGGCCGATATCCTCGTAGGCATACTGCAGCATTGACTTCACCTCGACCGATCCCTGATAGGTACCCTCTTCCACCACGGTGGTATTGATACGCTTAGCCAGTTCGGGATTTTCGTCCAGATGCACCTTGGTCACCTTCATACGCTGGTAACACGATGCACAGGCTATCCCCATGGTGGTGTTTGACAGTTTTTCGGCCAGCACCAGGTTGCGTAACGGCAGCGCTAAGGCCAGGTTCTCGGTCATCACATGGGCGGAGGTGGCGCCGCAGCAATTCCAGTCGGGAATATCTTCCAGTTCCACATCCAGGGTTTTAAGCACCAGTTTCAGGGTGCTGTCAAACTCTTCACTGGTACCATGTGCTGAACAACCCGGGAAATAGGTTAATTTCTTCATGTTGGGTCAGGTTATTTTTTCTTTTCCAGTTTTTCGGCAATTTCATACATACGCCTGATGGCCTTGGCGCTCTTGAGCGGCTTGACCCCCAGGGGGATCTTTCCTTTCAGCAGTGCCTTGGGGGCCAGATGCATATCCTTGAAGAGGTTCCGCGTACGAATGTTGAACTCTGCCATCATGCGCAGTTCATAATTCCGTCCGTACCGCTTGATCATGGAAAGGAATATTTCATGGAACTTGCGGATCTCCCTCACTTTTTTCGAATCATTGATATAGTTCTCCTCGATGGCGAGGTGCCGCACCGCCTCCATCACGGCCGGGATATCAATCTCCCTCGGACAACGGCCGGAACAGGCAGAGCAGGTCAGGCAAAACCAGTGGGAGTTGGCCATATAGGATTCGTTCTTTAGCCCAAGTTTGATCATCTGCATGATCTCCCGGGGAGGAAAATCCATATATTGGGAAACCGGACAGGTGCCTACACACTTGCCGCATTGATAACATTCCAGCACATTGGCGCCGCTTTTCGCATTGACGGCCTCCAGAAATGTGTTTTTTCCCTGTGTTCCAAGTGTTATCATAGTATCGCTTTGTATTGTTAATGAATTAACAGGCCAAAGTTAGTAAAAGATTCTTTTGGAAATATTCTAAATTATTGTTGTCTGATTTTCATTTGCTTACAGGGTAAAGGATGTATTAAAAACGGTTCCCGGCAGCGGTGGCAGGTAACTTGATGAATGACGGGTTACCTGTCACGACCGCTCACGCCTGACAGGGGTATTCTTTTAAAAAAACTTTGTATGGGCAACACCTTATCAGATTTCTGAATATTACGCATGAACTTTTTCTATATTTGTGATTTATTACACAGTTCGCTTTCATTTTTGCTGACGGCCAGAATAATGTATCTCCATGGATCATCCCGGTCACTTCAACCGGAGGAATGAAACCGGAGCTATTTTGCTGAGATCAAATTAACCAGTTCCGCCTGGTGCAGTTGTCAAGCTAACCCTGTAAAAAAGTACAACACTATGAAAATTACCATCAAATCGCTGCTGGCTACTCTTTTCACCTGTTTTGTCCTGATGCTGATCTTTGCTTTCTATAAGGGCATCACGGCCGTTGAAACCATCAATGACCAGTCAAAAAACATCCTTGACAAGGAGGTAAAAAACATCAAGGCAAGGGATATTCTGGATGATCAGAAAACCATTTCCGGGCAGGTCCAGGAGATGATGCTCACCCCCTCTGCTGAAGGAAAACGGGATATGAAGGAGCGGCTGATGATCTCCTTCAGGGATGCCGGCGCAAAAATATCGGATCTGAAACGAGAGGAAGACCCTGCCGGAAAAGAGCAGCTTGAAGGGGTTAAGAAGGCCTTTGATGAATACCAGAACCTGGTTTACGCAGCTTATACACGGTCGTACGACGGCATGCTGAAAGGGACTGCTTCCAGCCGGGTTGAAGAGGAACAGAGCCAGTTGACCAGGAATGCTTCGGTAAAGGTGGAAGACATGCTCAAGGAATTTGTATCACTGAAAAACACCAATGTCGATAAGGCCTGGAAACAGTCCATCCAGACTGTCTCCTCCATTAAGTTGTTTATCATCATATTCATCGTGTGCCTCTTTTTGTTCGGGCTCGTGGTGCTTTTCTCGGTTTTATGGTTTGTTTACACTGTGGTCGGCGGCGAACCCGGCGTGATCAGGGAGATGACAATGAAAATAACCGAGGGAAACCTGAATGTTAAATTTCCACCCGAAACGAAAGGCATTTTCAACACCATCAGGATCCTGCAGGAAACCCTGCTGCTGGTGGCAAACAAGGCCGAACACATTGCCGGCGGCGATTTTTCAGTCGAAATCATCCCCCAGTCGGCAGATGATCAGCTGGGCAATTCCCTTGCAAAGATGACCCGCACACTGAGCGAACTGGGAACCGTGACGGAAGAAATTTCGCAGGGTAATTTCGACAGGCGCCTGGAGGTGAAGGGTGAAACCGACCTGGTCTCCAAGTCGATCAACAGCATGAGCCTGAACCTGCAGAAGAATGAAGGTCACAACAGGGAGCAAAACTGGCTTAAAGACGGGTTAAACAAGCTGAGCGGGGAGCTGTCGGGAGAAATGGGACTTGACCAGATCACAGCGGGATCCATCAGTTTTATCAGCCGGTATGTGAATGCAGGCCGAGGGGTGATCTACCTGAACGATGAGGTAAACAGGTGTATGCGGCTTGTGAGCTCCTTTGCATTCACCGAACGCGACCACCTGTCAAATGTGTATGAATATGGTTCAGGGGTGGTAGGCCAGGTTGCCCTGGAAAAGAAGGCTATCTTCCTGAAAAACGTTTCGAAAGAAGAGGCACCGATCAGTACCGGCACGATCCAGTCGCCACCGGCCAACACCTATACCTACCCGCTGATCTACGAAGAGGAGCTGCTGGGGGTCATCGAACTGGCCTCCCTGCTCTCATTCAACCCGATTCAGACCGAATTCCTCGACGAATCGAACCAGATCATTGCTTCGGGCATATACCTGGCCATCCAAAGGGGAAAGATCGAAGATCTGCTTGACAAAGCACAAAAGGCGCAACGTGAGGCCGAAGAGAAGACCATGCAGGTGCAGGAGGCCAATGCCCGGCTGGAGGAACAGCAGCAGCAGATCCAGCAGCAATCGGAGGAACTGCAGCAAACCAATTCTCAGCTGGAGGAACAACAGCAGCAATTGCAGCAACAGTCGGAAGAGCTCCAGCAAACCAACGCACAGCTGGAGGAGCAGCAACAGCAGCTTATGCAGCAGGCCGAAGAGTTGCGGCAGGGAAACGAGCAACTCCGTACATCCAAGTCGGAACTCGACCTGAAGGCCAAGGACCTGGAACTTTCAAATAAATACAAGAGCGATTTCCTTGCCAACATGTCGCATGAATTGCGGACCCCGCTGAACTCGATCATCCTGCTTTCAAAAATGATCCAGAAGAACGAACGGGGCAACCTCAGCGAGGATGATATCAAACGTGCCAAGGTGGTGCATTCGGCAGGCGAAGAGCTGCTGCGGCTGATCAACGACATCCTCGACCTTTCCAAAATTGAGGCAGGCAAAACGACGCTTTCGCTTGGCGAAGTGACTACCGGCGACCTGCTGAATGAGCTGAACCACTATTTTGCCTCGGTTGCCAAGAACAAGGGGTTGGTCCTGAAGGTGGAAGATAAGATCAAGACAACCATTACCAGCGACCGCGACAAACTCTCCCAGATCCTCCGGAATTTCACCTCCAACGCGCTTAAGTTTACTAAAACAGGCAGCGTCACCATAATGGCTGAAGAGAGTGGCAATGCAGAAAAACCCGTCAAAATCACGGTTATCGATACCGGGATCGGCATCCCTGCTGAAAAGCACAAAATGGTGTTTGATGCCTTCCAGCAGGTTGACACCTCCATTTCGCGTGAATTCGGCGGCACAGGTCTTGGGTTAACCATCTCAAAACAGCTGGCCGGTTTGTTGCATGGCACGATTGGCCTGAAAAGCGAGGAGGGAAAGGGAAGCGAGTTTTCTATCCTACTCCCGGCAGTCCTTCATCCGGGCGAAGGAGAGATGTTTGAGCATGAACAACCCAAATCCTACAGTACATCCGCTAACGCGGAAGCAGCATTTCCGCCCAAGCGCCAGATTCTTCCGCTAAGTGACGACCGCAAACAGCTGCTTCCCGGCGACAGGATCATCCTTATCGTGGAGGACGACTTTTCCTTTGCCGAGATCGTCATGATGGTCATACACAATATGAATATGAAGGTGCTTTACGCACCCACCGCCGAAGAGGGGTTGCGCATGGCCCAGCAATTCAGGATCAGCGGCATCGTCCTTGACCTGGTATTGCCCGATATGAACGGTGTTGATTTTATGCGCCGGCTGAAGAGTTTTAAAGAGTTGCGCCATATTCCCGTTCAGATCATTTCGGGCCATGAAAAAAATCCGGAGCTCCTGCGCATGGGAGCCCTTGATTTCCTGCAGAAGCCCGTTGACCAGGACCAGATCCAGAACGCCATCCAGGGTATCCTGAATTTCAGCCAGAAGCACCCCAAAGACCTGCTGATCGTGGAAGACGACGACGTTCATCGTGAAGCCCTCACAGAACTTATCAAAAGCCAGGATGTGCGGGTAAAGGGTGTAGGATCGGAACAGGAAGCCACCGATGAGCTGAAGAAAGGCATTTATGATGCGGTGATCATCGACCTTGGCCTCAGGTCGGGCAGCGGCCTGAATATTTGTAAATTTGTCAGGGAATCCCATCTGAAGGTTCCGGTAATCGTTTATACAGGGAAACAACTTAGTCCCGATGAAGAGAAAAACCTGAAGAAATATGCCGACCGTATCATCATTAAAACGGTGAATTCAGAGAACCGGCTGCTCGACGAGCTGATGCTGTTCCTTCATCAGACCCAGATGGTTAGCGCCGACCCTGTTTCGAAGGTAAAAGATACCCAGGCACAGTTAAAGCGGTTGTCGGGAAAAACGATCATGGTGGTGGATGATGACATTAAAAATGTGTTTGTGATGAGCACGGCCCTGGAAGAACACGGCGCAACCGTGATCGATGCCCAGAATGGCCAGGAGGCGCTGGAACTGCTGCAAAGCAAACCCGTCGACCTGGTATTGATGGACATCATGATGCCGGTAATGGATGGCTACACCGCCATGAAGAAAATCAGGGAAGATAACCATTTCAAATCGTTGCCGGTTATCGCCCTGACGGCCAAGGCGCTGAAAGAGGACCGGGAAAAATGTATTGCTGCCGGGGCTAACGATTACCTCGCAAAACCTGTAGATTATGATATGCTGATCGGGCTTGTAGAGGCCTGGTGTCAGAAAAAAGGCTGATGATGAACATTCACTCGCTGGAGACAGCCAAATCGCGTCATATTTCGGTTCAGGGGAACATGCAGTTCCAGACCGACAAGGATGAGTTTTTCGCGGAGTTGAAGCCGGGGAGCCATTCGGTTGTTGAGCTGACCTTTTTTGATGCAAGGATTCTGCCTGCAGATGTATTGACCTGTATCAAGTCGTTTATTGCCGTAAATAAAACCATCAAATTAAAGATCAACGTTTTTCACCGGTACCTGGGGTCTTATCTCTTCCTCCTGGGCATTCCCTGTCATATCATGCAGCAGCATTCGCTGGAGGGTCGGGAGTCGAAGAAGATCCGTGCCATTGCCCTTGGGGGGTCGGCCGGGAGTCTCGACAAGATCATGCAGATCATGGCCAAGCTGCCCGCCCGCGACATCAGCGTGTTTATCGTGCAACACGTGCTGGAAAACGAACCCAACTATCTGGGGGAGATCCTTCAGCGGAACACCGAATTCACGGTGATTACCGTTGCCGATAAAACCCATATAAAACCAGGCTGTGTCTATATTGCGCCTCCGGGCCACCATATGAAGATCGATCATGGCAGGATCCGGCTGACGGAGGGAGAAAAGGTGAATTTTGCCAGGCCGTCGATCCAGATTACCTTCGAAACCCTTGCGCATGAATATAAAAGCGGACTGATTGCGGTTTTGCTCTGCGGGTATGGAGAAGATGGCTCCAGCGCCTTCAGCCTGCTGAAACAATACGACGCCACGACCATTATCGAAGACCCTTACGATTGCGAGGCACAGGACCTGCCCCTCAGCGCATGGAAAACCGGCAATGTGGATTATAAATTCCCGCTGCCGGAACTGGTATCCTTTCTGGCCAGGATCATCGAACCCGAAGAGCTCAAGATCGATGAGAACGAATTGAAACATTTCCTTGCCGACCTGAATGAACACTACGGCTACGACTACCGTCACTACAGCGTCCAGAGCGCCATCCGGCGGATTACACGGGTGATGACCGACCACCATATCTATTCCTTCAGGCGTTTCGGTGAACTGGTACTCCAGGACCAGGACCTGTTTGAGAACCTGTTCCTTGAATGTTCCATCAATGTTACCGAATTTTTCAGGAATCCTTTAACCTTCCTTGCAATCCGCGAGAAGGTGCTGACCTATCTCGATTCATTTCCCCATATTAAAATCTGGAGCGCAGGCTGTTCCACGGGACAGGAGGCTATCAGCCTGACCATCCTGCTCGATGAACTCGGCATCCTGCACAAGACCCAGATCTATGCTTCCGATATCAACCCCTTCGTGGTGGAGGAGGCCCAGAACGGCGTCTATTCCCTGGAAATGATCGAAATCAGCAGGGCCAACTACATCCTTTCGGGAGGAACACGCGCCTTTGACAGCTATTTTAACATTCGGGATGGGTATGCCAGAATCAAGGATCACCTGAAGGACAAGATCCTCTTCTTTCAGCACAGCTTGCTGAACAAGGGCGCATTCAACGAATTCCACCTGATCCTCTGCCGCAATGTGCTGATCTATTTCGACCAGAACCTGCAGAGTTCCGTGCTGGACCTGTTTTTCCGTTCACTCGACATGAACGGGTTCCTGGTGCTGGGCGAAAGCGAAAGTATCACCTCCTACCCCATCGGGTTCCAGGTTTTTGACAAACCAAATAAAATTTTCAAGAAAATAATATGATGCCAATGGAAGTAAATTTTATTCCTGATATCCTGATTGTCGATGATATCGAACATAATATTTTCACCCTGCGCAGTTTGATCGAATCGCAGTTTGAGGCCAATATCATCGAGGCAACTTCGGGAGAACAGGTTCTCCGGATTCTCAATGACCGCTCCATTGATCTGATCCTGATGGATGTCATGATGCCGGGAATGGATGGATTTGAAACGGCCAGGCTCATTAAAAACAGGCCGAAAACAACCAATATCCCGATCATCTTCATCTCTGCGTTCGACCCCACCCAGAAGTTGCTCGAAAAGGGAATAGCAGCCGGGGGCTTCGATTATCTCACCAAACCGATCGACGACAATCAGCTGATTTACCGGTTAAAGATGTACCTGCGTTTCATCACCCATGAGTTCATGATGAACCTGCACCTGCGGGAGCTGAACCAGAAACTCATCGAGGAAATTGAGGAGAGAAAGGCCACCGAAGAGACATTGCAAATCTCGAGGGAAAAACTGAAAACAGCCAATGCCGCAAAAGACAAGTTTTTTTCAATTATTGCACACGACCTGAAGAATCCCTTCAACGGGATTATCGGGCTTAGCACCCTGCTGGTCGATGATTATGACAGTTTCTCGGTTGAGGAGCAGAAAGAGTTCATCTCTGATATCAAGACAACCGCAGAAAACACTTTCAGGCTTTTACAAAACCTGCTCGACTGGTCGCAAACCCAAACCGGCAAGATCCATTTTGAACCTGAGCCGTTTATCCTGGAAACCATCACCACCGAGATCGTTGACCTGGTGAAAATCTCCGCCGGGAATAAAAACATTACCCTGGACTCTATCGTTCCCGGGGACATCCAGGTTTATGCCGATAAAAACATGATCAACACCGTCATCCGGAACTTACTGCTGAATGCCGTAAAGTTTACACGGAATGGCGGCAGGATCATATTGTCGGCGCAAAATGTCGGCAGCATCGCCGAAATTTCCGTTACCGACAATGGAATTGGTATCAATGAGGAACATTTAACCAAACTCTTCACCATCGATTGCAATGTGGTTTCTTATGGCACCGAAGGGGAACAGGGAACCGGCCTCGGCCTGATCCTGTGCAAGGAATTTGTGGATAAAAATGCCGGAGCCATCCGCGTTGAAAGTAAATTGGGCGTGGGAAGTACCTTTACGGTCTCATTGCCTGTCAATGCTCTGTTCTACTAACAAGGATCATGGAAAAAACAAACAAACATACGATTCTGATCGTCGATGACAACTCAAACAACCTGTTTTCATTACACGAGCTGATCAAAGACAACTTCCAGGTTGAAGTTGTGGAGGCCACCTCCGGGTTTGAGGCCCTGCGCATCATCAGTGAACAGCATATCGATCTTTGCC